>JACQSM010000051.1 GCA_016205965.1 Candidatus Uhrbacteria bacterium | reverse complement strand
AGCCGGCGCAGCGCGTAGACGCCGCCGTCGATATCGACGGCATCGAGGTAGTTGAGTCCGATCTCGAGGGCCGTCAGTTCGCCGGAATCGGCGTCGATTCTGTAGATGCCGCCGGCCGCGATCAGCAAGAGCGAGTCGCCACGCGACGACCAGCGGATCGTCCGGACCTCTGCCGGCATTTTTTTCTCGAGCGGCACCGGTTCGCCGCCGCCGGCCGCGTAGATCGAAGCGACCGTTCGGCCGTTTTTGCGCACGGCCCGGAATAGGAATCGCTCGCCGTCGGGCGACCAGGAAATTTCCGGCTTGGCGATGTCGTCGCGAGAGTACCTGGCCGCCAGCGCCACCTTGTCCGGCGGCATTTCGGCCGTACCGATCTCGATGACGCCGTCGCGCCTGGCGGCGAAGGCGAGGCGTTTGCCGTCGGCGCTGAAGGCGGCGGCCACGGCATCGGCCGCGAACACCTGGCCGGGCAGCGTTTCATTGAACAGGACGACGCCGGTGGCGAAGGTCGTGCGCCCGCTCTGCACCCGCAGCGTTTTTTCCCACGGCAGATAGCCTTTCTTCTCGATCCGCACCCGATAATCGTCGGGCAGCAAGGCGGTCACCAGCGCCGGCGTCCGTTTTTTTTCGGTTCGGCCGTTGATGATGACGGCGGCATCGGCCGGTTCGGAATCGAGCCGCAACACGCCGGTTTTTTCGATGGCGCCTTTTTTCCAGTTGTAACGGTATCCGGCGGCGCGCAAGAGCACGATCGGCGCCGTCAAAAAGAAGACCGCGATGAAGGCGAAAGCGATGATTTTTCTGGCCGGAGTATTCATGAATGACGGGGGAAGTTCGTTCTTGCCCTGGGCCTTGGAATGAGGTACCTTTATCCAACAATTGCAGCTATGTCCAACGCCGCCCCGAGCCTCATTTTGGAGAAAAAAACCGCCGTCGCGCCGGTCGCGACCCGCTTCGTCATCCGCGGCGGCCGCCATTTGAGCGGCGACATCAAGGTCGGCGGCATGAAGAACGCGGCCACCCCGATCCTGGCGGCGACGCTTTTGGCGTCCGAGCCCTGCATCATCGAAAACGTGCCGCGCCTTTCGGACGTCGAGAGGATGCTCGATATCCTGCGCTCGCTCGGGGCCGAAGCTGAATGGACCGGCGAGCACGAGGTTTCGATCGATGCGCGCCGAGCCGACATCGGCTCGCTCGACGCCAAAGCGGTCAAGAGCATGCGTTCGTCGGTCCTGCTGATGGGGCCGCTCTTGGCCAGGTTCCACGAGGTTCGCATGCCCGAGCCCGGCGGCTGCATCATCGGCAACCGTCCGCTCGACGCCCACATCGCCGCATTCGAAACGCTCGGAGCCCAGGTTCGCCGCGAGAACGGCCATTACGTCTTGACGTCGGGCCGCCTCAAGGGCGCTACGATAATCTTACCAGAGTTCTCGGTCACGGCAACGGAAAACGCGCTCATGGCGGCGGTGCTGGCCGAGGGCCGAACCGTCATCGATATCGCGGCGATGGAGCCGCATGTGCAGGATCTGTGCCGTTTCCTGGTCGCCTGCGGCGCCCGCATCGGCGGCATCGGCACGCATACGCTCACGATCGACGGCGTCGAGCGGCTCGGCGGCGCCCGCCATCGTCTGATTCCCGACCAGATCGAAGCCGGCACCTATGCCGTGCTCTCGGCGCTGACCAAGGGCCGGATCGTCATTCGCGGCGTCGAGCCGAGACATCTCGACCTCGTGTTGCTGACGCTCAAGAATGCCGGCGTCCGCGTCGTCGTCGAGGGCGGCTCGCTGCGCACCGAACCGTCGTCGCTCAAAGCCTTCCGTCGTTTGCAGACGCTGCCGTATCCGGGATTCCCGACCGACCTCCAGGCGCCGTTCGGCGTCCTGGCGACGCAGTGCAGCGGCTCGTCGCTGATCCAGGAGCCGCTCTACGAAGGCCGTTTCGGCTACGTCAATGAACTGGTCAAGATGGGCGCCAATGCCACCGTCTGCGATCCGCACCGCGTTCTCATCTCCGGACCGACGCCGCTCTACGGCCAGGAGATCCGCGGCCTCGACCTGCGCGCCGGCGCCACTTTGGTGATTGCCGGCTTGGTCGCGCAAGGCGAAACCGTCATCCATGGCGCCGAGGTCATCGACCGCGGCTACGAGCGCCTCGACGAACGCCTCCGCGCCTTGGGCGCCGACATCGAACGCGTCGAAGCATAAGGTTCTCGTTTATTGCCGACCATTCACACCTTTGCTACCCTTCAACCATATGGAAGAAAACCTTCCTTCGCCGCGCCCGTTGCGCCGCTGGGCTCCACTTGTCCTTGCAACCCTCCTGATCATCGGCAGTTTCGCCGGCGGTTTTTTTGTCGGCCGCGCGAAGGGCGTCGGACAGGTTCCGGCCGGCGAGGGCCAGGTCACCAACCGCGAGGCCCCGCCGCCCTACCTCTTCAAAGACGTCGATTTCAACCAGTTCTGGAACGTCTGGAAGCTGGTCAAAGAGAAGTACGTCGGTCAGCCCGTATCCGACGTAAAAATGTTCTACGGCGCCATGGCCGGCATGGTCGCTGCGCTCGGCGATCCCTACTCGATCTATCTCGATCCCGAGTTCGCCGACAAATTTTCGCAGGAGCTTTCCGGCACCTTCGAGGGCATCGGCGCCGAGATCGGCGTCAAAAAGAACCAGCTGACCGTCATTGCGCCGCTCTCGGGCACTCCGGCCGAGCGCGCCGGACTCAAGTCCGGCGATCACATTTTGGCCATCGACGGCGCCGACACCACCGGCATGACGGTCGAAGAAGCGGTCACCCGGATCAGGGGCAAGAAAGGCACCGAAGTGAAGCTCATGGTGATTCGCGAGACGCTCAAGGAACCCAAAGAGATCGCGATCGTTCGCGACGCCATCGTCGTGGTGTCGGTGAAATGGTCGGTCAAGGAAGCCGGGGGCAAGAAGATCGGCGTCATCACCATCTCGCATTTCAACGACGATACCACCGAGCGTTTCAACCAGGCGGTCCGCGAAGTGCTGATGCAGAACATCGACGGCCTGGCGCTCGACCTGCGCAACGACCCGGGCGGCTTCCTTGAAACCGCCATCGACGTGGCCGGAGAGTGGATCCATGAGGATGTCGTCGTGGTCGAAAAATTCAGCGACGGCCAGAAGAAGGATTACCTTTCGGACGGGCTGGCCCGCCTGGCCGACGTCCCGACCGTCGTCTTGGTCAACGGCGGTTCGGCCTCGGCTTCGGAGATCGTCGCCGGCGCGCTTCAGGACTACGGCAAGGCCAAGCTCGTCGGCGAGAAGACCTTCGGCAAGGGATCGGTCCAAGACTACATGGAATTCGACGACGGCTCGGCCCTCAAGGTCAGCATCGCCTTGTGGCTGACGCCCAAGGGCCGTTCGATCAACCAGGAGGGCATCGCCCCCGACGTCGAAGTGAAGATGACCGAAGAAGATTACGACGCCGATCGCGATCCGCAGATGGATAAGGCGCTCGAGCTTTTGTCCGCGAAGAAATGAAGATGGCCGTCACTAACCAAAAGAAAACGCGCGATCCGCGAAAGCCGTCCCGAGTCCGGGTCGAAATTTCCGCCGGCGGCATCGTTTTCAGGCGCACTCCCAAAGGAGTGCGTCTGGCCTTCATCATGGATCCTTACGGCAAGTGGACCTTCGCCAAGGGCCACCCGGAGGCGGGGGAGTCGATCGTCGACGCCGCCGTGCGCGAAACGCGCGAAGAGATGGGTTTGGGTCGGCTCAAGGTCGTGAAACCGGTCGGCAAGATCGACATCTGGTTCCGCGACCGCTACCGGCCCGAGACCAAAGGCATGCTGGTGCACAAACACGTGCATTATTTCCTGATGGAGGCGCCGGCCCACGCCAAGGGGCGCCCGCAATTCAAAGAGAAAATCCGCAAGATCATCTGGGTGCCGGCGAGCCGAGCCCCCGACACCTCGAGCTATAAGGACGTTCGTCCGGTGCTCGACCGGGTGCTCCAGCATTTCTCCCGCCAGCGGCCGCCCCAAGCGCGCCGGCCGGCCGGCCCCGCCCCGGCGGCCTCTCGACCTGCCGAAGGCCAAGCATGATATACTGGCGCTGACACCATGAAGGTCATCCTGACCAAATTCGTCGCGCGGATCGGCGCCAAGGGCGACGTCCGCGAAGTCTCCGATGGCTATGCCCGGAATTTTCTGATCCCCCGGGGCATGGCCGTCGCCGCGACTCCCAAGGCCTTGGCCCAGGCCGGCGCCGAGCGCCGGAACGAAGCCGCCGCCGTCCAGGAACAGGCGGTGACCGCCCGCCGTCACGCCATGAAGCTCAAAGAGACGATCCTCTCGCTCGAGGAGAAGGCGGCGCCGTCGGGAACCTTGTACGCCGCCGTCGGCGCGCCCCGCATCGCCGCGGCCCTGGCCGACATCGGCGTCGTCGTCGATCCCTCGGCCGTGAAGCTCCCCGCCGTCCTCAAGGAAGCGGGGAGTTATGATGTGACGGTGTCCTTGGGGCATGGTATAGAAGCCAGGGTGCATTGCCGGATAATCCCCCGGCATCGCGTCGCGTAATATCGTCGTATGCCGAAATATATTTTCATCGTCGGCGGCGTCATGTCGGGCGTCGGCAAGGGCGCGGCCACGGCCTCGATCGGCCGGATCTTGAAGAGCAAGGGCTTCGCCGTCACCGCCATCAAGATCGATCCGTACATCAACGTCGACGCCGGCACCATGAATCCGACCGAGCACGGCGAGGTTTTCGTGACCGACGACGGCGACGAGACCGACCAGGACATCGGCAACTACGAGCGCTTCCTCGATGTCGACATCACCTCGGTCAACTACATGACGACCGGCCGGGTCTACCAGACGGTCATCAACAAAGAGCGCAACCTCGAGTACGGCGGCAAAACGGTCGAGGTGGTGCCGCACGTGCCGGAAGAGGTGATCCGCCGCATCAAGGCCGCCCAGCGCCAGGCGAAGGCGGATTTCGTCATGATCGAGATCGGCGGCACCGTCGGTGAATACCAGAACGTCCTGTTTTTGGAGGCCGCCCGCATGATGCGGTTGCAGCAGCCCAAGGACGTGCAGGTGATCCTGGTGAGCTACCTGCCGATTCCGTCCGGATTGGGCGAAATGAAAACCAAGCCGACCCAGTACGCGGCCCGCACCCTTAATTCGGCCGGCATCCAGCCGGATTTCATCCTCTGCCGCGGCGAGAAGCCGCTCGACGAACCGCGCAAGCGCAAGCTCTCGGTTTCCTGCAACATGCGCGAAGAAGACGTAATCAGCGCGCCCGACGTCGCTTCCATCTACGAAATCCCGATCAATTTCGAAAACGAGGGGATCGGCAACAAGATCCTCAAAAAATTCGGCATGCGCACGAAGTCCAAGGATCTCCATGACTGGCGGCGCTTGGTCGAGGGTATCAAGAAGCCTGCGAAGAAGGTGAAGATCGGCATCGTCGGCAAATACTTTTCGAGCGGTGACTTCACGCTGGCCGACGCCTACCTGTCCGTCATCGAGGCCTTGAAGCATGCCGCCTGGTTCCACAAAGCCAAGCCGGTTCTCGAGTGGATCAACGCCGAGGAGTTCGAGAAGAATCCGTCGGCCGTCAAAAAGCTCGGGGCCTACGACGGCATTCTTATCCCGGGCGGTTTCGGCAGCCGCGGCGTCGAGGGCAAAGTCAATGCCATCCGTTATTGCCGCGAAAAAAAGATTCCGTATCTCGGGTTGTGTTACGGCATGCAGCTGGCGGTCATCGAGTTCGCCCGGAACGTTTCCGGCATGAAGCGGGCCAACACCACCGAGGTCGATCCCGGGTCCCCCTATCCGGTGATCCACATCATGCCCGAGCAGGAGGCCGTCGTCCGGGCCAAGAAGTTCGGCGGCTCGATGCGCCTGGGCGCCTATCCGTGCGTCCTGGCCAAAGCAACCACCGCCCGTCGGGCCTATGCCGCTCCCGAGATCAGCGAACGCCACCGCCATCGCTACGAGGTCAACAACGCCTACCGCGAGCGTTTGCGCGAAGCCGGCCTGGTCATTGCCGGCACTTCTCCCGACGGTCTCTTGGTCGAGATCATCGAGCTCAAGGATCATCCGTTCTTCGTCGGCACGCAATTCCATCCGGAGTTCAGATCGCGTCCGCTGCGGCCGCATCCGCTGTTTCGGGAATTCGTCCGCGCCTGCCTCAAATAAAGAAAAAAGCCGCTCGGACGAGCGGCGTTTTTCTTTTCGGAGGCTTACTTGGTTTCGGGCACGACCGAGACGAACGTGCGTCGGACCATGTTGCCGTTGAAGGCCTTGACCTTCTTGGCCGCGAAACGCACCACGCCGGGAACGATGGCGAACAGCGTGTCATCGCCGCCGCGCTTGACGTTCTTTCCGGGATGGATTTTGGTGCCGCGTTGGCGCATCAGCACCGCGCCGGCCTTGGCGAACTGGCCTTCGTAGAGCTTGACGCCCAGGCGTTTCGCCTGCGAATCGCGTCCTAATGCAGTGGAACCGCCGGCCTTTTTATGTGCCATATGCTAAATAATGAGAAACTTGGATAAAGCGAGTATAAGGCAGGAGGCCGAAGGTGTCAAGGGTTGACTCGAACCCGCTTAAACGGCTATAGTTTTTGACTCTATGGAACCCACCCTCCAAACCCTCGACACCGCCCTCGACGAGATCCGCCCGGCGCTCAAACGCGACGGCGGCGATGTTGAAGTCGTCGGCTTCGAGGATGGCGTGGTCAAGGTCAGGCTTCGGGGCGCTTGCGGGCACTGCGGATTTTCCGCCGTTACGTTGAAGTTCGGCATCGAGAAAGTTCTAAAAGAAAAAGTGCCCGGCGTTTTAAGAGTTGAGTCGGTCAAATGATATGTCCCGTCTTTATTTCGACTACGCCGCCTCGACGCCGCTCGATCCTCGCGTCAAAGAAGCCATGGATCAGGCGGCGATGACCGCCGGCAATCCTTCATCGCTCCATGCCTCGGGCCGGATGCTGCGGGAAAAAATCGACCGGGCCCGCCAAAGCGTCGCCGAACTTTTGGACGTCGATGAAACCGAGGTCATCTTTACGTCAGGCGCGACCGAGAGCAACGTCGCCGCGCTTGACGGAATCGTCCGCGCCGCGCGCGCCTCGCGTCCCGAGAAGCGCCTCCGCATCGCCGCCGGCGCGATCGAACATTCATCGGTATCCGCGACCTTGGCGCAGCTGCGGGAGTACGGCATCGCTATCGATAACGTCCCCGTCGATGCCGACGGCCGCGTCAGTCCCGAGGATATCGCCAAAGCCATCACCCCCGACACGATCATCGTCTGCGTCATGTGGGCCAACAACGTGCTCGGCTCGATTCAGCCGATCGCCGAGATCGGCGGCGTCGTTGCCGCCGCTCGAGCAAAGCGCGGCCCCAAGGATCCGCCGCTTCTCTTCGTCTGCGACGCGGTGCAGGCGATGTCGACCCAGCCGGTCCTGCCTCGGCAGCACGGCATCGACGCCTTGTCGCTGTCGGCCCACAAAATGTACGGCCCCAAGGGCGTCGGCGCGCTGTATCTCAAAAGGGGCACGCCTTTCGCGCCCCTGATCACCGGCGGCGGGCAAGAATCCGGCAGGCGTTCCGGCACCGAAAACGTCGCCGGCATCGTCGGTCTGGGCCGGGCGGCGGATCTGCTACTGGTCGAACGCGAAACCGACCGTGAAAGAACGGCCGCACTTCGCGCCGGACTCGTCCGGGAGTTGCGGGCCATCTCCGGTCTCGAAGTGTTCGGCGACGACGGGCGTCAGCTACCCGGCACCGTCTTCGTGTCCGGCCGCGAAAACGGCGACGTCATGGCGATGAAGTTCGACGTCGCCGGCATGGCCGTCTCGGCCGGTTCGGCCTGCGACGCCGGCAGCCGCAAAAACTCCTCCGCTCTCGCCGCGTTACCCGACAGAAAGTTTTTCGAAAAAGGCGGCATCCGCATCTCTTTCGGCAGGTTTACGACTGAACAAGAGATCAGGACATTGGCAGCACAAACAAAGAAGCTGGTGCGGCAATAATGTACCCGCGGGTGACGCGGTTTGGGGGACCCGCCAGCGCGCAGGCCCTTAGGCCGAGCACTGGTGGGGTAAAAACCGCGGCAGGACCCGCGGAGGTAACTATTGCACCGGCGTTACGGGAGGAGCTGCCGGAGCCGGAGTCGCGAAAGGGTTGCTGATGGTGCCGCCGATCGCCGGCGCGGAAGTCTTTTTTTTGAAGGCTTCGAGAGTTTTCTCGAGCAAGATCATGTTGACCGACTCGGTCCTGCCGGGCTGGGCTCCTTCGGGCGTCGACGCCGCCTGCTTGAGGGCGAGAGCGACGAACACGCTGGTCATCGCCAACATGCTTGCCGACAGGATGAAGGCGCCGAGCGTCACCGCCGTCGTGATCATGCGCAGAGTGAATTTCGGACGGGTCATAAGGCGGAAAAAAAGTCCGGTTTTACGGCGCTGGATTCAGGAACTCCGGCGCATTCTTCGACAGCCGGTACACCATTGCCTGGATGCGCATGTCGACGATCCCGCGGGGGTTGGACGTTCTGCTTTCGGTGGCGGTTTCCAGCTGCAGAGACCGGACGTTGACCATGTACGGCAATCGTTCGAGTTCCGAGAGATAGCGCAAGAGAGAGGGATAAGGACCGCTGACTTTCAGGGTCAGGGGAATTTCACGCTCCCACTTCGACAGGTCCTTCTGATTGGCGGTTTCAAGGTTGATGTCTTGTTCGACTCCGGCTTCGGCCGCGGCCGCCTCCAGCGCATTGATGAAATCCAGCTCGCGTCCTTCGTGCACCGCCAGGCCGGCCAGCGCGGCCGTTTTTTGCCGGGCATCCCCGAGACCCTTGAGCGAGCTCCTGATCTGCTGCAGCCGGAGGTAGCGTTCCTCGATGGTGAGTTTTTGAGCGCTGATGCCTTTGGCGAGATCGTCGATCGCTTTGGCCGACGGATAGACGATAACGCCCAAGATGATGAGCGCGGCGGCGCCGAGAATGCCGATGGTGGTGAAAATTTTATGTCGAAGCTTCATGGCCGTCCGCGACTTATTTCTTTTCCGAGTCCGCCGCCGGCTGACTGCCGCCGCCGGCGAGTTCGGCTATCGCCTGGATTTCAAACTTGAAGTTCTGGCGTTGAAGAATATTCGAAAGCGGCGATTCGATCTTCGACAGAAAAGGCGACTTTGAAAGCTCGGCTTCGAAGGCCAGCAGCGCGTCCCTGGTGCCGGCCGTACCCGAGATGACCACCAGGTTCGCGCCGGCAACGCGGATATTCTCAAGCTGGATGCCGGCCGGAGCCGACTCGGTAATGCCCTTGAGGACCGAAGCCCAGGGAACGAATGCGGTCTGCAAGCCGTCGACCCGCCGGAGGAAAGAGTTGATATCGCGGATCTCGGCCATGGAAATGGCGAATTCGTCGGTTTCGGGAGCGTTCTGTTTCGAAAGCTCGTCAAAATCGGACTTGAGCATCAGCCTGACCGGTATGAGAGCCGTCGCGATCAGTACGACGACCAAGCCGAAAAGGAGGACC
Source organism: Candidatus Uhrbacteria bacterium (assembly GCA_016205965.1). Taxonomy (GTDB): domain Bacteria; phylum Patescibacteriota; class Patescibacteriia; order SG8-24; family SG8-24; genus JACQSM01. The sequence goes on along the minus strand of JACQSM010000051.1, from coordinate 12,231 downwards.
ATCGTCTGCGCGTACGCCAGCACGAAGCCCTGGCGCAGGGCTTCCTTTTTTTGCGGCGGCAGCAGGTTGAGCGTGATCCTAAGCATATCATTCGATCTTGAACGAGCTTTTGCGTTTCTCGCCCTCGTCGACGGCGCGCATCGCCAGGCCGATGGCCGTCGCGTACGAGAGATGATCTTCTTGTGGAAAACCGGCCGGAAATTTCGGCGCCAGGTTGACCAAGGCGTTGCCGCGCCGAACCTTGATGGTCAGCTTCCGCGAGAGGACGTTATCGATATCGCGGAAGCCGGCGCCGCCGCCGCATAGGTGGAGTTTTTCGATTTTTTTCCCGGAAGGGAACCCGATTTTATAAAAACGCAGGGCGTTATGGATCTTGTCGGTCATGTCGTCGACGAGCGGCAACAGGATCTTCCACATTTTGTCCTCGCAGCGCCCGGCGTCGAGGCCGCATTCGATTTTGAGAAGCTCGGCGTCTTCGAAATCGAGGTTCAACGCGGCGGCGATGGCTTTGGTGATTTCGTTGCCGGAGACCGGTATGCTGATCGTCATCTGGAGGACGCCTTGGTCGTAGATGGCCAGCGACGAACGGGTCGCGCCGATGTCGAGGATGCCGACGGGTTCAAGATCGATGTCGTCATCCGCGATCAGCGTTCGGGTCAGGGACATGGCTTCGATCTCGAGAGCGATCGGCGCCAAACCGGCCTGTTCGAGCATGGCGACGTAGGCATCGACCAGAACTTTCGGGGCCGCGCCGATCATGACGCGCCTGGCTTTTTTTTCCTCAGCCGGCGCCGGCGGTTCCGGCGCATCCGTCTCGGTTTCAGCCGGAGCGGCCGCGGCTTCGGCGGCGGCGCCCGGCTCATCGGCTACCTGCCAGTCGAAATAGATTTCGTCCTTGGGCAAGGGGATGTTCTGCTCGATGTCGTTCAGCACGGCCTTCTTGAGAGCGTTGACATCCGCGACGTCGTCGACCTGGATGATCTTGATGAACGTGCGCGGCTCCGGCAGACAGGCGACCACCGCTTTGCCGGAGAGTTTGCCCTTGGCGCCGGCCATCAGTTTGCGCACGTATTCGGCCGCCTTCTCCACGTTGACGATCTCGCCGCGTTCGAGAATGCCCTCGGGCACGGCCACTTCGTTCCAGGCAATCAGGCGATAGGGCTTCGGGCCGCCTCGCATTTTCTTAAGCTGGACCAGCTTGAAGGAGCGGTCGCCGATATCGAGCCCGAAGGTATTGGAAAGGGGATTGAGGAATGCCATGCCGGGTATTTTCGGCTTCAGTATACACCACTCGGCCGGCCGGCGTCATGCCGGTTTATTTCGCTTCCCGCCAGGACCCTTCCTTTATTTTCCAGCTGCCAGGCGGTCCGCCGGAGAAGTTGAGGTCGGAAAGTTCGCTCGCCTTGTATTCGACTTCGGCGTTCTGGTCGATGAACAGCCGCTTGGCCGCCATCGATTTCGCTCCGCCGTTGTTTTGGAGGCGAAGGGTGCCGTCGATGGCGTAGAAGATGGCCCCGGAAGCGTTATTGGCGACCGAGAGCGCCGGATTAGTGTCGCTGAGCGAGGTGTTCGAAGTGATGAGCATGATGTGGCTCTTGGAATTGCCGCTGCCGCTGATGGCGGTGTTGTTGACGATGGTGATCTTGCCCTTGGTAGCGGTGTTAGCGGGATCATCGGCCAAGATCGCGGTACTGTAGGCGCCGAAAGCCGAATCGAGGGTCAGCGAGGAGTTGTTTTCGGTGATGATGTCGCCCACGACCCAGATGGCGCCGGTCACCGTGAGATCGACATTCTGGCCCAGTGTCAGATTGCCGATGATTTTTTTGGGGCCGAGCGAGCTGTTATCGGCCGGCGCGTAATCGCCGGTGATGGTGCCGCCGTCTTCGGCCGTTTGGCGCCAGAAGTCGAGGCTGACCGTCGGCAAGGCTTGGGCCGCCGGCGTCGCGCTGCCCGGATGCTTGGTTCCGTCGACATCGGTGCCGGCGATATCGGCCGGGTCATTCACATAGTACGCATCCACGTCAATTTCCGAGTTCAAGATCTTGTCGGCGTGGCCGTTAAATTTCACCCGGCACGCGTCGATTTTGCCGCCGGCCAGAGAGACGTAGACATCACCGTCGATTCTGGCATTGGTCGAGGTGCATTCGACGTTGCCGCCGGAGTAGAGCGTGCCCTTGATTTCGGCGTTGTTTTCGAGATGGGCGCCGTCGTTGCCGGCTTGGAGCGCGTAATTGAAGGCCGGTTCGTCCGTCGGCGGATCGATGGTCGCGGCTGCTTTTACCGTGGCCACGGCCGAGCTGGCGGCCGTGCCGACCGAGGTGATCTCCTTGTCGGATCCGGAGGCGGCCAAGGTCAGAGTGAATTTGCCGCCGCCGAAGGTTACATCCGTCTGGCCGGCATAACTCGAGCCGTAGGTGCCGCCGCAATTCGTTCCGGACGTGGCATTGAGGCAGGCCAGCGCATGGTTGATCCCGGCTTCGGCGATCTGAAGCGCCGAGAGCCCGCTCTGATACACGCGGGCGGCCCGGCGGCTCGAGAGGGCCGAATCGACGAAGATCATGGTGAAGGCGAAGAGCAGGGCCAGGATCAGCGTGGTCGAAACGAGGGCGAAGCCGCGGTTGGCGCGCATAACGGTTGCGTTAACGGTTTCTCAAGAAGATCGCCGTCCATGATTTGGTCGTCACCGCCGTCGCGCGCTTCGTTTGCCGGTTGACGATGTACACTTGGACGCGGCCGGCCAGCGCCGGATCGGCCCGGTTGTAGCGGAATTTTAGCACGTCGTTATAGGCGGTGACCAGGCGGCTGCCGGTCCTGCGCTTGCTGCCGGCCGCCGCTTGCGTGTGGACCAGGATTTTGGTCGCATCGGTCGGGCTTCGGGCGAAGGCGACGTAGTCGTAACTGGCGACGACGATGTTGTTGGAGCCGTCGATAGCCGGCATTTTGAGCACCAGCACCTCGTCCGAGGTCGTATAGGACGTACCGTCAACGGTCGAGGAAGCGACGATTTCGGAAGCGCCTCGCGACAGGTCGGCGATCGCCTTGCCGGCCACGACCGCGCCGCTCTCATTCTCGGTCCGGGCGGTCTGTTTCGCATAGACGTCGTAGCCGGCCGTAAAAATTTGGCCGACCATCATCATGACGACGCTCATGACGCCGATGACCGTGAGCGTCTCCATGAGCGAAAAACCGGCCCGATCCGACGCCGCGGCCTGGTCGCGCTTTCGGCGGTTATGCTGCGGGAATTCCATATGCGGTTATTTGGCGATCAGGGTGGCCGAGCTGGCCGTGCGCATGATCCCGAGCTCGGTCCACTGAACCTTGGCCGTGACGTTTTTGACGTTGGTGTTGCCGAGATAATTCGCGATCGTCAATTTGCCGACGCCGGAGGGCAGGTTGGCGACGCTCATGCGCTGCCAATCGGTCGGCACGGCGTTCACGGCCTCGGCGTTGAAATTCCACGTCGTCGTCGCGCCGGCCGTGACGGCGGCGTCGTCGGCATGGATCAGCGCGCCGTTGATCGCCATCAGGGCCAGGTCGCCTCTCGTAAAGCTGCCGTCGATGACCGTGGCCAAGGTGGCGCCGTTCTTCTTGAGCGTGAGATTGGCGCCGGCGGCGACGACTTCGAGGGTGTACCAGGTATCGGCGTTATAGGTCGCGCTCTGCGTCCAGATGGTCGTTTTGGTTCCTTGCAGCACGCGATCGAGGGCGATACCGCCGGAGCTGAACCGGAAACGGTAATGGTTTTCGGCGTCGCGATATCGGAAAGCGATGCCGGCGCCCCAGCCTGCCGGCGGCGACGGCATGACTTTGATCTTGGCCGAGAAGGTGAAATCCTCGCGGTAATTTCCGGGCAGGACGGCCAGGCCGGTCTCTTCGATGACGGCGGACTGGGCGCTTTCCATGACGTAGGCGTTGGGGCTGCTCGGGGCCGTGGCATCGGCCGCGACCTTCCACGGCCCCCTGGTCATGGCGACGCCGAGAAAATTGCCGTCGGTCCTGGTTAACAGCTCGGCAAACGGCAGCGTGCGGAGCGTGTCGAGCTCTTCTTGAATGAAATTGGCGGCCACGAGCCCGTTTTGGGCGCGGCGCAAGACGATCGTGACCGTGAGCAGGGCGGTAAAAACGGCCAGAAGCATGGCTGCAATGCCGATGGTCATGAGCGCTTCCATCATGGTGAAACCGGATGTCTGGCCGCGAACGGGCATAAGAAGCGGGGGCATCAAGATTCCGCGATCGACTGGGTCAGGGCGTAAATCGGCGTGATGACGGCCAGGGCGATGCCGCCGACCATGAAGCCGAGCGTCAGGATGAGGATCGGCTCGATGATCGAGGAAAGGTTGTCGAGCACGTTGTCGACCTGCTGTTCGTAGAAATTGGCGATGTCGGCCAAAAGCGAATCGACCGTGCCGGAACGCTCCCCGACGTAGACCATCTGGACGACCAGCGGCGGGAACAGTTTGGGGTGGCGGCCGAGTACTTGCGAAATGGTCTCGCCTTTTTTGATTTTTTCTCCGGCCTCGAGGATGGCCGTGCGATAGTGGATGTTCGAGAGGACGTCGCTGGTGATGGTGAAGGCTTGGACCACCGGGATGTCCGTCTTGAGCAGGGCCGAAACGGTCCGTGAAAAACGCGCCAGGTTGACTTTTTTGGCGATCGGACCGATGATCGGGCTTTTGAGAATTGCCGCATCCAGGATCTTGCCGCCCCGCTTGGTCCGGGCGAAGGCGATGAACAGAATGACGAGGATGGCGGCGCCGATCGCCACCAGGATGCCGTTGGCTTGGACGAAATCGCTGACGGACATCAGGATCCTGGTCGGCAGCGGCAGCTGGACGTCGCCGAATTCCTTGAACACGTCCAAAAGTTTCGGCAGCACGAAAACGATCAGGCCGGTGGTGATGCCGAGCATGGCCACCAAGATGACCGCCGGATAGGTCATGGCGCCCTTGACCTTGGAGCGCAGCTCGTAGTCCTTTTTCATCTGGGTCGTCAGCTCCTGAAGATTTTCTTCGAGCGTGCCGGAGACTTCGCCGACCTGGACCATGCTGATGAAAATCGGCGCGAAGGTCCGTGGGAATTTGGACAGCCCGAAAGACAGCGATTTTCCCGACTCGACGTTTTCCTTGACCTCGGTGATGATCTTGCGGAAGGTTTTCGATTCCGACTGGAGCGACAGGGTATTGAGCGCTTCCGACATCGACAGGCCGGCATGGATCATGACCCTTAGGTTTTCGGTGAAGAACACCCGCTGGTCCAGCGGGATTTTGGCGTTCTCGACCAGGTAGCGCTCCAGTTTTTCTTTGAGAGACGGCATGGCTATTCCTTGGTAACGCGCAGAATCTCCTCGATCGTCGTTACCGCCCTGACCGCCTTGGTGAAGCCGTCCTCGATCATGGAAACCATGCCGGCCTTGACGGCCGCTTCCTTGATGTCGCCGGCCGAAGCCTTGGAGTTGATCAGCCGGCTGATGTCGTCGGAAACTTCGAGCATTTCGTAGATGCCCATGCGTCCTTTGTATCCCTCCTGGTTGCACTGGACGCAGCCGGCGCCGCGCCAGAAGGTCGTTTCTTCGATTTTTTGATCCTTGGCCACGACGCCTTCGCGCCGGAGCGTCGTCCAGATCGAATCGATGTCGATCTGCTCGCGCAGCTGCTGGAGGATGTGCTTGGGCATCTTGAAGGAAGTGATGCAGTTCTGGCAGATCTTGCGGACCAGACGCTGGGCCACGATCAGGTTGGTGGTGTAGGCGATCAGGAACGGCGGCACGTGCATGTCGATCAGGCGGGGCAGGGCGGTGGCGGCGTCGTTGGTGTGGAGCGTGCCGAGCACCAAATGGCCGGTCATGGCCGCCTGCACGGCGATGCTCGCGGTTTCTTCGTCGCGGACCTCGCCGACCATGATGACGTTCGGATCCTGGCGCAGCAGGGCGCGGAGCCCGGAGGCGAAGGTGAAACCGATCTTGGCGTTGACTTGGCTCTGATTGACGCCCGGCATCCGGTATTCGATCGGATCCTCGATGGTCGAGATGTTCACTTTGGGCGTATTGAGGATGCCGAGGATGGAGTACAGAGTGGTCGATTTTCCCGAACCGGTCGGGCCGGTGACGAAGACGACGCCGTGCGGCTTCCTGATGTTGCGCGTGATGATGTCTTTGGATTTGGGCTGAAAGCCGAGCTGATCCAGCGTCAGGGCCTTGGCCGTCTCCGAGAGCAGGCGCATGACTATTTTTTCGCCGTCGTAGACCGGCAGCATCGACACGCGCATCGAGAATTTGTAGTTGGGATTTTCGATTTTGAAACGCCCGTCTTGCGGCATGCGATGCTCGTCGAGCTTCAGGTTGGAAAGGATCTTGATGCGGGCCACGATGCCGGGAGCCACCACCTTCGGAAAGGTCATGACCGGCCGGAGCACGCCGTCGATGCGGAATCGGACGACGACGTCGGTCTCGGTCGGTTCGATGTGGATGTCGGAGGCGCCCTCGATGATCGCGTGCTCGAGAATCGAGTCGACCACCCTGACTACCGGAATGTCCTCGGCCAACTGCGAGAGTTTTTTTTCGTCGTCCTTGTCGTCTTCCGAGGGTTTCTTGATGACCGTGAGCGCGCCGAACTCCGCGCTCAAACTCTGTCGGTATTGTTTCAGCGCTTCCTCGATCGACTGCGGATTGGCGAAGAAAACCTTGAGTTTGATGCCGGTCTTGCGTTTGATGAACTCGAATGTCTGAAGATCCGTCGGTTCGAGGGTGGCGACCTTGAGTTCGTTCTCGGTTTTTTCGAAAGCGACGATCTTGTGCGACACGGCGATCGCCTCGGGAATCATGAAGAGCACGTCCTGGCGGATCGGCTGGTCGCGCAGGTTGATGAACGGTAATTTGTAGAATTGGGCGACGATGCGGTAGAGCATCTCTTCCGGCATCTTCTTATCCTTGAGCAGGAAGGATTCAAGGCTCATGTTCGGATCCTTGTCCTTGTTCTCTTGGAGCAGCTGTTTGACGCCGTTGGCGTCGAACGTGCCGGTGTCGCGAAGGATCTTCTTGAGGAGTTCGTCGTTGAGCATACGCCGCCAGTTTACCATTTCGCGGTCATGCCTGTACACTGATTCCGCTATGCATCCGCTGCGCCAAAAATTGGCCGCTCTGGGGCCCCGCCATCGGGCCGGCCGGGCCATGCTCGCGCTCGCTTGCCTGGCGCTCGTCGCCCAGTGGGCGGTGATCGTTTTTTTTCTGGTGCCGCGGCTCGGCAGTCTCGAATTCCTGCGTCTGCATTACACCGCCGACTTCGGCGTCGACTGGATCGCCGAATGGTGGAAGATCTTCGTCTATCCGGTCTTGGGCGCCGTTGTCTTGCTGCTCAACGTTCCGGCGGCTCATGCCGTCGGCCGAACGCACGGCGTCATGAGCCACGGCGTGCTCTTCCTGACCCTCGTCATCGAAACCGCCCTGGCCGCCGGCGGCATCATGGCCGTCATGCTCAACATCGGATGAGCCATGGCGGGCGCCTTTTCGCTTCCTGCATTGTCGGCGCGCCTCGTCGTAGTTCTACTACGCCTTCGCCGCGCCTTCGCGCAGGAAGCGAAAAGTCATCCCGCTTGACTGAGTCACTGATTTCATTACCATGCCGTTTTTGGACATCATCAAGATTCTCTTCCTGACCACCCTAGCGTTCGTGGTCGCCTTGGCTTGGACGCCTCTCTTGGTCCGTCTGCTGCGCAAGTACCGCCTGGGCAAGCAGATCCGCGACGGGGCCGAAACACCCGTTTTTTCGAAGATGCATGAGGCCAAGGCGGGCACGCCGACCATGGGCGGCGTCCTGATCTGGTTTACGACCATCGCCCTGCTGGCCTTCTTCCATTACGGGGCCGAACTGACCGGCTGGGCGTTTTTCGAGAATTTCTCTTTCTTTTCGCGGCAGCAAACGCTGCTGCCGGCCGGCGCCCTGCTGGCCTCGGCCCTGGTCGGCCTGCTCGACGACTACTACAACGCCCGCCGCATCGGACCGTCGGGCGGGGGATTGCGCATGCGGCATCGGCTTTTCATCTACACCGCCATCGCCGCCGTCGGCGCCCTGTGGTTCTTCACCAAGCTCGATTGGGATCTGCTGCGCGTGCCGTTCGTCGGTTCCTACAACATCGGCGCCTGGTACGTGCCGTTCTTTATTCTGGTGATCGTGGCGACATCCTTCTCGGTCAACGAGACCGACGGACTCGACGGCCTGGCCGGCGGCGTCCTGCTGTCGTGCTTTTCGGCCTACGTCGCTATCGCCTTCATCCAGGGCAAGACCGATCTGGCCGCTTTCTGCGGCGTCATCGCCGGCAGCCTGGCCGCCTTTCTTTGGCACAACATCAACCCGGCGGCCTTCTTCATGGGCGACACCGGGGCCATGTCGCTGGGCGTCACCCTCGGGGTCGTGGCCATGCTCACCAATACCGCCCTGCTCTTGCCGCTCATCGGCTTCGTCTTCGTTCTGGAATCGCTTTCGGTTATGATGCAAGTAGCCTCCAAAAAGATCCGCCAGCGCAAAATCTTCCTGTCGGCGCCGCTGCATCACCACCTTGAGGCTATCGGCTGGCCCGAGCCGAAAATCGTCATGCGCTTTTGGATCGTCGCCGGCGTCACGGCCACGGCCGGCCTCATCGCCGCCATGGTCGATAAAGCATTTTTTTAGCCTATGCAAGCCAAGGATACCAACTTCCTGCAAGAGTTCTTCGGCTCCAAAGACCGCCGCGACGTGCCCCTGATCCCGCTCAAGGACCTGGTCGTTTTTCCGCGCATCGCCATGCCGATCGTCATTCGGCGCGAGAAGTCCCAGAAGGCCCTGGAAGAAGCCATGAAGCGCGACCATGTCTTGCTGTTCGTGGCCCAGAATAAAGAAGACGTCGCCGAGCCCGGCCTCGACGATCTCTATAAGGTCGGCACCCTCGGCAAGGTCCGTGAGATGACCAAGCAGCCCGACGGCACGGTTCGCATTTTGGTCGAGGGCGTGGCTCGGGCCAGGGTGATCGAGGTCGCCGCCGTCGATCCTTATCTGAAGGTCAAAGTCGCGCCGTTTCCCGAGCCGCAAGTAAAAAAAACAGAGCGGGTCGAAGCGCTGTCCTACAGCGTCCTCAACCAGTTCCGTCAGGTCGTCAACATGGGAGCGAACGTGCCCTTCGATATCTTGCTGGTGATTCTCAACATCACCGATCCGTGGCAGCTCTGCGATCTGGTCGCCGTCAATGTAGAGTTGAAGGTCGACGAGCGCCAATCGATTCTGGAGGCCGGCGACATCGAGACCAAGCTCGACCGCGTCAGCAAGGCGCTCGGCCGGCAGATCAAGGTTTTGCAGATCGCTTCCAAGATCCAGGCGGAAACCGGCAAAGAGCTCGATAAGATGCAGAAAGAGGTTTTCCTGCGCGAGCAGCTCAAGTCGATCGAAAAGGAGCTCGGCGCCAACGGCGGCAAGTCCGAATCGGACGAGTTCCGCGGCCGCCTCAAAAAAGCCGGCATGCCGCCCGAGGTCGAGGAGAAGGCGCTCAAAGAACTCGCTCGGATGCAAGCGATGCCGTCGTTCAGCCCGGAGATATCTTACATCCGCACCTATCTCGAGTGGCTGGCCGACCTCCCTTGGGCGGCCAAGGATCAGACGGCCATCGATATTTCGCAGGCCAAGAAGATCCTGGAAGAGGATCATTACGGCCTCGAAAAGGTGAAAGAGCGCATCCTTGAATATCTGGCCGTCCAGAAACTCGTCGGCAAGATCAAGGGGCCGATCCTGTGCTTCGTCGGGCCGCCGGGCACCGGCAAGACGTCCATCGGCAAATCGATCGCCCGCGCCATCGGCCGCAAGTTCTACCGGATGAGTTTGGGCGGCATTCGCGACGAAGCCGAGATCCGCGGTCATCGACGCACCTACGTCGGCGCCTTGCCCGGACGGATCGTCCAGGGCATCTCGAACGTCAAAACCAAGAATCCGGTGTTCATGCTCGATGAGATCGACAAGGTCGGCGCCGACTTCCGCGGCGATCCGACGGCGGCGTTGCTCGAAGCGCTCGATCCGGAACAGAATAACGCCTTCGTCGACCACTACCTCGAAGTGCCCTTCGATCTGTCGGACGTCATGTTCATCACCACCGCCAACCTCCTCGACACCGTCCCGCCGGCATTGCGCGACCGCATGGAGGTGATCGAGTTCCCCGGCTACACCGAAGAAGAGAAATTGGCCATCGCCACTACCTATCTGGTGCCCAAGGAATTGGCCAACAACGGCCTGGCCGACGGGCAGTGCGCCTTTTCGGACAAGGCGCTGGCCGCCATCATCCGCAATTACACCCGGGAAGCCGGCGTCCGCAACCTCGAACGCGAGATCGCCTCGATCTGCCGGAAGCTGGCCCGCAAAGTCGCCGAGGGCGTGGTCGTCAAAAAAACGATCGAGATCACCGACGTCGCCGAACTCCTCGGGCCGACCAAGTTCAGCTACGCCATGACCGAAGAGAAAGACGAAGTCGGCGTGGTCACCGGCCTGGCCTGGACCGAAACCGGCGGCGAGATCCTGCAGATCGAAGCCACCCGCATGCCCGGCAAAGGCGAGCTGATCCTGACCGGACATCTCGGCCAGGTGATGCAGGAATCGGCCCGGGCCGCCTACACCTACGCCCGCTCGATCGCCAAAAAACTCGGCGTCAAAAACGCTTTCTATAAGGAGGACGACATCCATGTCCATGTGCCGGCCGGCGCCGTGCCCAAAGACGGCCCTTCGGCCGGTTTGGCCATGGCCACGGCCATTATTTCGATGCTGACCGGCGCCAAAGTCCGCCGCGACATCGCCATGACCGGCGAAATTTCGCTGCGCGGCAAGGCGCTCGAGATCGGCGGCGTCAAAGAGAAAGTCCTGGCCGCGCATCGCTCCGGCGTCACCACCGTCATCATCCCCGAGGCCAACAAAAAAGACATCGTCGACGTGCCCGAACACGTCCGCAAGAAGCTCAAATTCGTGTTCGTCAAGAATATGGACGACGTGGTCCGCGCCGCCATGGCCGGCGGGCGGGCGCATAAGAAATAGCCTTGCGTAAGTCAGGCGCATGATCCGCCGCCCGGACTATCTCCTGCTCTCGCTGCTGGCGGCGATCGTCGCCGTCGGCTTCGTCATCCTGACCTCGGCTTCGGGCCCGGTGGCATTCCAAAAGTTCGGCGACGCCTACTGGTACGTCAAGCACCAGGCGATCTTCGGCCTCATTCCCGGGCTGTTTCTCTTTTGGATCTCGGCCCGGCTCGATTATCGCGTCTGGCGCCGTCTGGCCACGCCGATTTTGATCGTTTCGCTGGCGCTTCTGGCGGCGGTCTTCTTGCCCGGGATCGGCGCCGAGTGGGGCACGACCCGCAGCTGGATCAACATCGGCGGCTATTCGTTCCAGCCGGCGGAGTTCACCAAACTGGCGCTGCTCGCCTACATGGCCGCCTGGTTCGACCGGAGAGGGGAAAGAGGCTTTATCGACCTGTCGCAGGGGCTGCTCGGATTCTTGGCCGTGCTCGGGTTGGCCTCGATCATGATCATGCTCCAGCCCGATCTGGGCAGCTTTTCGGTCATCGGCACCATGGCCGTGATCGTGTATTTCGTGGCCGGGGCGCCGTGGTCGCATCTGGCCGGCCTGGCCGTCGGCGGCGTCGCCCTCATCGGCGCGCTCATCAAGGCGGCGCCGTATCGGGCCGCCCGTTTCATGACCTTCCTGCATCCCGAGCTCGATCCGCGCGGCGTCGGCTACCACATCAACCAGGCGTTGTTGGCGATCGGTTCCGGCGGCATCGTCGGTCTGGGCCTCGGCCATTCGCGCCAGAAATATCTCTACCTGCCCGAAGTCGTCAGCGACTCGATTTTCGCCGTCATGGCCGAGGAGCTGGGTTTCATCCTGACGCTGGCGTTTTTGGTCTTGGCCGCGGCTTTGATCCTGCGCTGCGCTTCGATCGCGCGCCGGGCGCCGGATCGCTTCGGCCGGTTGCTCGTGGCCGGCGTCTGCGGCTGGATCTTCGCCCAGACGATCTTCAACATCGGCTCGATGGTCGGCCTGCTGCCCCTGACCGGGCTGCCTCTGCCGTTCGTCAGCTACGGCGGCAGCGCCCTCATGGTCACGCTCGCGGCCATGGGCATGGTCGTGAACGTTTCGGGCCAGGCAGTTGAAACCGTCTACAAAAAAGGGTAATCAATGTTGGAGGGCGGCCTTCAGGCCGCCCGTGAGAATCGATCGGAGGATCGCTATGGT
>JACQSM010000052.1 GCA_016205965.1 Candidatus Uhrbacteria bacterium | reverse complement strand
TTCAATTCGGTCACGGTCTTTTTTTTGTCGGTCGGAACGGCGTAGTCGGGCGCGAAGTCTTTCTCGACATCGATGCCCATCTTCTTCTTGGGCAGGTCGCGGATATGACCGAAGGAGGAAAGGACTTTGTATCCTTTCCCCAGGAACTTGGCGATGGTTTTCGCTTGGGTCGGCGACTCGACGATGACGAGATTGGCTGCCATATGAGTTCTGCCGCTTAGAATAAACGCGCTTCCGTCGGCCTGTCAACTTTTTGACCCGCGTTGATGAGTGAAAAACGGCCGCCGGAGCGTTCCAGCAGCCCTCGGATTTCGAGGTGCGTGACGATAGCAAAGACGGCCGAGGATGTCAATCCGCTGGCCTCGATCAGTTCGTCGATCGAGAGCGGTTCCTTCCTTATATAGTCGAGCACGGCGGCTTCCTCATTGGTGAACATGGGACGGCCTGAAGGCCGCCCTCCTGAATGAGAAGCTGAACTAGGAGGCGGGCCTTTAGGCCCGCCTGCGAGCGTGTCCGTTAAATCCAATCCGCAAGCGGCCAAGACGTCCTCAAGGCAGGTGACGACGGCCGCGCCGCGCGAGATTAGTCGATTGCTTCCCGTCGATGACGACCCGGTGATCGGTCCGGGCACGGCCAAGACCTCGCGGTTGTACTCGAGTGCTTGTTTGGCGGTGATGAGGGCGCCGGATTTTTCTGGAGCTTCGATGACAATCGTGGCCCGCGACAGCCCGGCGATGATGCGATTGCGCTGCGGAAAATGATAGGCCTGGCCGCCGGTGCCAGGCGGATATTCGGAAACGAGCGCCCCACCTGATTTTATAATGCGTTCGGCCAGGTTGGCATTGAGCCGCGGGCCGACGGAATCCTTGTCTACGCCCGAACCCAGAACCGCAACGGTAATTCCGCCGGCGTCGAGCGCCGCCTGGTGCGCGACGGCATCGATGCCCAGCGCCAACCCGCTTACGATCACTGCCCCGGCCGCGGCCAGGGGATGCACCAGCATCTTCGTCACCGATTCGCCGTAGCGGGTCATGGCCCGGGTGCCGACAATGGCGATCGCCGGGGCGCCGAAGAGCGCCGCGACAGCGCCCCGAACATAGAGTCGTTCGGGCGCGTCCGGGATCCGGGCCAGGAGCTCGGGATAAGCCCGGTCGACTCGTGCAATGATGGCTATATCATCCATAGCCGCCGGACCATACAAAAAACAGTCGGACGATGTCAAATGCCGTCCGTGACTTTCAAAAAACCACGCGCCATCAGGCCGGGACTTTTCAATTGCACTTGTTCATCGCCGCCTCGATCCCTTCCTTCAGAATCAGGCCGATGGCCTCGGCCGCTTTCTTTAAAGCCTCGGCCAGGATCTTTTCTTCCTCATCGCTGAACCGTTCGAGCACGTACTTTTCGGTGATGATCTTTTCCGTTCCCGGGCCGCGAACGCCGATGCGCACCCGGGGAACGTCTTTGGTTCCGAGCCGCGTCAGCACCGAATCGATACCGTTGTGGCCGCCCGGACCGCCCTTGGGCAGGATCCGGATGCTGCCGAGCGGCAGGTCGAAGTCGTCGTACACGACCACGATGTCGGCCGGCGCGATCTTCCAGAATTGCGCCGCCTGAATCACGGCATCTCCGGAGCTGTTCATGAAGGTCTGCGGAAACATCAGCGCGACTTTTTCGCCGCCGACGACGCCCGCCGAAATCTCGGCCGAAAATTTCTCCTTCCAGCCGTCGAAAACATCGGCCTGCAGAGTATGAAAAGCGCGCACGGCCCGGATGCCGGCGTTGTGTCGCGTCTTCGCGTATTCTTTCCCCGGATTTCCGAGGCCGACGATCAGCTTCATAGCGTTACATCCCGCCGATCTCGCGCGCCTGAACCAGCAGCGGCGTCCCGGCGAAACCGTATTCGTCGCGAATGCGATTCTCGACGAAGCGCAGGAAGTTCGGATGGATGGTCTCTTTGTCTTTGACGACCAGGGTGAAGGTCGGCGGCGTGACGTCCGTCTGGGTCAGGCCGTAAACGTGGGGCCGTTTCTCGCCGCGGCGGAAAGCCGAGTGGTGGATCTTTTTGAGTTTCTCGGCGAACACCGACATGTCTTCATCGGAAATCCGGCGCTGGCGCTGGGCCGCGACTTCGAGGGCGTGCGACAGCAGCTTGGCCACATGATACCCGGTTTTGGCCGCGATGAAGACGACCGGCGCCCATTCCATGAACCGGAACTCGGACGCCAGGTAGCGTTTGAAGTCATCGGCCGAACCCAGGTTCTTTTCGTCGGAGAGATCCCACTTGTTGACGATGACCACGATGCCGACGGCCTTCTCTTCGATCAGTCCGGCCAGCTTGCGTTCCTGAACGCCGACGCCTTCGGTCGCGTCGATCACCAAAAAAGCGGTGTCGGCGCGCTCCAGCTCATCGATGCTCATCTTCACGCCCATGGATTCGATGCCGCGCTCGACCCGGGCCTTCTTGCGGATGCCGACCGTGTCGACCAGCAGGATGTGTTTGGCGGCGCCGGCGGCGCCGGGCAATTCGTACCTGATCAGCGTGTCCTGCGGTTCTTTGGTGGTGTGCGGCACTTCGCTGACGATCACCCGCGGTTCGCCGGCCAAGGCATTCAATAAAGAAGATTTTCCGACGTTGGGTTTGCCGACGATGGCGACGCGGGCGTCGACGGGGGGCAGTTCGCGCGAAGTCGCGCCCAGCGCCTTCAGCTGTTCGACGGCCACGTCCAAAAAGTCGCCGACGCCGGAACCGTTGGCGGCCGAAACCGGATGCGGCTCGCCGAAGCCGAACGACAGCCATTCGGTGGCCTGGGCCAGGCGGCGCTTGGCCGGGTTATCGGATTTATTGGCCAGCAGGAGCACCGGCTTCTTTGAGCGCTGCAGATACTTGGCCATGGCCCGGTCCTGCGGCATGACGCCCGCCCCGACGTCGACCACGAAGGCGACCAGATCGGCTTTGGTCATGGCATGATCGGCCTGGCGCTTTAAATCCTCCTCGACGGATTTGGCTGAAGTCAGGTCCAATCCGGCGGTGTCGATCATGGTGATGACCTGGTCGCGCCAGTGGCAATGGCCGAAATTGATGTCGCGGGTCGTGCCGGCTTCGCGCGAAACGATCGCCTTTTTGACGCCGATCAAACGATTAAACAACGTGGATTTGCCCACGTTCGTTCGACCGACGATGGCTATGACCGGCGTCAATTTATCCATGAGGAGGAGGGCGGCCTTTAGGCCGGCCCCTGCACGAGCGGCCTAAAGGCCGCCCTCCGATCAGTCGGCTAATTCTGCCCGAGAATCACCAGAAAATCAACCCCTGAAGCCGCCTCCAGCCGATCGCGCTGGCCCCGGGCCTCGACGGCGCCGAGCGCGAGCTTCAAACGTTCGAGCGCCTCGCCCTTCGAACCGGAGGTGAAATCGTAGATCAACGTCTTCTTGTGGGTGGCGGCATCGGCGTTGCCGATTTTCACGATGTCGAAGCGCAGCTCGGCCAGCCGTCCGGAAACGTCGCGGGCCAAACCGCTGGTCTCCGTGCCGTTGCGAATCTCGATCGATGCGCGTTGGGGCTCGGGTTTGGGCGTCGGAGCTTCTTCGGCGCGGGCCAGATCGAAGATGTCGGCCGCCACTTGGCGCACGCCGCTCCAGTCGTCGTTCTTGGGCACCAGCACGTAGGCGCCGGCAAGCATGCTCTCGGTCAGCGGCGAATCGGCGCCGATGTCGATCACCGTGTGGGCGATCGCCGACCGGTCCATGGCCGCGCCGATCTTGGCCAGCCGCAGGATTTCGCCGATCTGCAAATTAGTAGCCACATGCGAGCGCAGCGAGGCCAGCACCGTGCTGACCCGGGCCGGGTTCTTGAGGGTCTCGAACGACAGCAGTTTTTCTTTGAGCGCGGCGATGACCTTCTGCTGCCGGCGCGACCTGGCGAAGTCGTTGCCTTCGCCGCCGGAGCCGTGGCGCGACCTGGCGAATTTGAGGGCTTCGGCGCCATCGAAGTGCTGCCAACCTGCCTTGAAAGAGATCGTCTGGGTGGCGAAGTTCGCCGCCGGGTACGAAGGATCGGTAAAAGAGCGGTCGACATAGACGTCGAGTCCGTCGACGTTGTCAACCACTTCCCGGAAACCGTCGAAGTCGATGCGGACGTAGTAGGGGATGTCGATGCCGAAGACTTGCTCGAGAATATTCCTGGTCGCATCGGCGCCGCGTCCGGGCGCAGCCAGTTCGCCGAAGGCGTTGGCGGAATTGACCTTGCGCCAACCTTGGCCGTCGACCGGCACTAACAGGTCCCGAGGTACTGACAGCAATGTTGCTTGGCCGGTCGAAGGCCTGATGCTGGCCAAGATGATGGTATCGGTCAGGTTCGGGCCCTCATGCCCCTCGCCGCCCATGCCCAACAATAAAATATTGATGCGATCCGAAGCCTCGCCTTTGAGTTTTCGATCCGGACTGCCGATCAGGTGGCGTACTTGGCGCAGGATCGGGATGCTGTCGAACTCTTCGAGCGAAGCCGGACTGAACGACATGGTCATGCGGCCGAAACCGAACGACGCCAGAAAGACCGCGATGATCGCGGTCGGCGTGGCCAATGAACGTCCGCGGGGATGTGAATGGTTGTAGGACGCGTCCGAATCGAGCAGATTGACCTTGAGCGGTTTCATGGCAGACAGAATGCCAGGTTATTATATAAAGGAAGGGCGGGTTCAAGCAACGTGCGCGTTGTAGATCATAAATAAGGTTACCGAAACTCTCCGGGTAGATCATAATTCGGTTACCGTGTCGCCATATGACTATGGCGACGAGAAACGAGATATTCACCCAGTACAAGAAGGAGTACTGGAATGCGTCAAAGAAGCGCAAGGGTGCGATCCTCGATACCGTCTGCGAGGTGGCGGGCATGCTCCGGAAATCTGCCATCCGAAAGTTTCGGAGGCTCCAGCTAAAGGGCGGAACGTGCCAAGAGGGACGCGGCCGGCCCGAAAGGTACACGCCCGACGTCATCGCCGCGCTCAAGTGGACACATCGTGCGCCGGCATCTCGGCTATCAGCCCTTGCCAGTGAAGAAACCCCGGGCCTTGGCCCGGGGAGTGTCATTATGGTATAATGTAGCGTGTATTAG
>JACQSM010000004.1 GCA_016205965.1 Candidatus Uhrbacteria bacterium | reverse complement strand
CCATGGCGAAGTCGACCGCCGAGTGCGCCGGGGTGACGCCGACGACGCCGGAACCGAAGTTCGCGTCCACTCCCTCGTCGCCGATCACCTTGATCTCCTGCGGACCGATGCCGAAATCCACGGTGAACGGACCGTACTTCATGAAATACAGCTTGGCCTTCTCTTCCTTATACTCGACCTCGTCGTCGGCCAACGTCGATTCGCAGCGCGGGCACCAGTTGACGATGCGGTAGCCGCGATAGATCAGGCCGTCCTTGTACATGCGGGCGAACATCTCGGCCACCGCTTTCGAACGCGGTTCGTCCATGGTGTAGGCCTCGCGCGACCAGTCGCACGACGAACCCATCTTGCGGATCTGCTTGCGGATGACGCCCTGCGAACCGGCGATGAAGCTCTCGACCTCTTTGATGAAAGCCTCCCGGCCCAGGTCGTATTTCGTCTTGCCCTTGGCCGCCAACAGCTTCTCGACTTTCGTATTGGTGGCGATGGCGGCGTGGTCGGTGCCCGGCAGCCACAGTGCCGCCAGGCCGCGCATCCGGGCGAAGCGGATCATGATGTCTTCGAGCGTCATGAACATGGCGTGCCCGATGTGCAAAGTGCCGGTGGCGTTGGGCGGCGGCATCATTACCGTGAACGGCTTGGTGCGCCGACCCGGCAGATTGTCCGGATTGAAAAAACCGCTCTTCTCCCAAGAGGCGTAGATCCCGTCCTCGACCGCCTTGGGATCGTAGGCTTTGGGCAAATCGATGGGCTCGGATTTTTCTGACGGCTTCGGCATAGACCTATAACGTAGCCGAATCGGCGCCTATTTGACAATGATCCGGACCCGCGATATGGTCTCCCCCTTCATCAAGACACCGATCATGGCCCTGACGACGACAACGCAAGTGACGGAAACGCTTGATCGCGCCAAGGCGATTTTGATCGCGCTGCCGAAGATCTGGACCATCGACGCAGTCTCGACGGCGCTGGCCCTGGCCCGGATCCTCGAGCGCCGCGACAAGAAGGTCGAGATCGTCTGCGACGGTTTCGCCGCACCCGAGTCGCTGCGCTTCCTCACCGGCATCGAACGCGTCGCGCCCGAGATCCGCAAGCTCCAGAGCTTCACCATCGGCCTGAACATTTCGCGGGCCAAGGTCGACGAACTCTCCTACGACATCGTCGGCAACGAACTTCGCATCGTGGTGACGCCGAAATCGGGGCAGTACGATGCCAGGGACGTCCGCACCTCGGTCTCCAGCCACCGCTACGACACCATCGTCGCCCTCGACGCCCGCGACTACGCCTCGCTCGGCGACGTCTTCTCGCGCCACACCGACTTTTTCTATCACCGCCCGGTCATCAACATCAATCACGAGCCGGCCGGCGAACATTTCGGCAACATCAACCTGATCGACATCACCGCCACCTCGGTCGCCGAACTCGTCTACCGCGCCTGCAAAGACGCCGGCTCGGCATTTCTCAACGAAGAGGTCGCCACCGGGCTCCTGGCCGGCGTCATCGCCAAGACCCGCAGTTTCAAAACCGAAAACGTCACCCCGAAAACGCTCGAGATGGCCGCCGACCTGGTTTCGGCCGGCGCCCGCCGCGAACAGATCGTGCGCAGCCTGTACCGCACCCGCTCGCTCTCGACGCTGAAGCTCTGGGGCCGGGCCCTGGCGCGGCTCAAGTTCGATCCGGGCGCCAACCTGGCGACGACCGCGCTGACCCGCCAGGATTTCGTCCAAGCCGGCGCCGACGAAGCGCACCTGCCCGACGTCATCGACGAACTGATCGCCAACTCGCCCGAGGCCGAGATCGTCTGCCTGCTGTATGAATCGCCGAGCGGCGAGCCGACGGTCTGCGGCTTGGTGTCGGCGCTCAAACACGCCGACGCCCTCGGCCTGGTCCGGCATCTCAAACCGGTCGGCGACCGCCGCCTGGCCCGCCTGTGCTTCCCCGGGGCCGACCTGATCGAAGTCGAACGGACGGTTTTGCAATCGATCAATGCCGCTTTAGGAAAAGTTCCAGCCGCGCAATCTCATCCCCGCCAGGTCAATTCTCCGACACCTGCCTTGGCGCCGTAGTATACTGAAGGCGTATGCCTTCGTTTGAACGGCCCGGCGCCGCCAGCGGCCCCGAAACGCCGCCGGTGCCGGAAGCTGTCCAGCCGCCGGAAAATCTGCCGATCGAAGCGCCTAAAAAGGCCGATCCCCTGATCGATCCCGAATTGAGCGCACCCGAACCGAGGCTGTTGCCCAAAAAAACCGTCGAGCGCTACGCCGCCGAAGGCATCGATGTCGCCTGGCTGCATAGCGAGGACGCGGCCTTGCTGATCTCTTTTGAAAACACTCCCTTCCCAGACCAGGAATCGCGCCGCCAGGCTTTGCGCGAACTCCTCGGCCAGATGCAGGCTCTTCGAACCGCGCAGGAAGGCTGGGACGAAAAGACCGAGCCGGAAATCGAACTTCCGGAAATGCCGATCGCGGCTCGCCCGGCCGGCGAACGCCGCGAGGCTAAAAAAGCGTTCGACCCCGAAGCCAGGCTCAACGCCCTCCGGAAAAAATCGAAAGGCATTTTGGCGACTCTCCGTTCCCTGCCGGAAGACCGGCGGGAAGCGGTCGGCGAGCGCCTCTACGGCGAGCTGCGCGAAGACATGAAAAACTACAAGGAGGCGCTCTTGGAGCAGCGCCGCGCCGTCGCCAAAATTATCGAGGGCGTGCGCGAACGGATCATGGGATCGATGGAAACCGCCGGCGGCAAAAAACTCGGCGAGGTCATCGACATGTTCGACCGGGCTGAAATCTACGGCAACCCCGACGAACAAAAAAAGGCGCAGAGCGAATTATTCGAGTACGGCTCCGCATCCAACAACCGCGCGAAATCGTCGACGAACGTCTACGCCGGCGCGCTCCGGATAAAAAAGTCGGAGCTCCCCGAACGGGAACTTTCCGATTTCATCACCCGATCGATGAACGATGCCCGGCTCAATGACGACGCCCGCGACCGGGTCGGACGGGCGGTCGAAAAAATATTCGACCGCCGCCAGGCTATCGACGAACTGATGGGGTCGTCGAACAAGCCGGGAGAGATTTTCCGCGTCTGCTTCGGCCGCGAGCCGGTCGGCTGGATCCAGGTGATCCCCGGGCCGGTGACGGTCTATTTCCGCTGCGGCGATCTGGAAGATTACGCGCTGATCCACTCCGGCGCATATGCCGAAGGCCGCGGCACGACGAGCGACGAAGAGCGCGAAAACGCCAAGCTCACTTCCGGCGTCGCCCGCGTCCCCAGCCGCGCCAGAACCGAGCTGGTCAAAAACGATCCCGACATGAAAACGCCGAGCGGCGTTATCGATGAAGGGTTGGTCAACGATCGCATGCGACTGCTCGACCGCCTCGATGGCGCGATCATCGCCGAGAAAGCCGCGACCAGCTCGTTTCTCAATGGTTGGTCGACATATCGGCACGAGGAGCAGCATGCCATCCATCACCTCACCGGCCAGATCCATCTCGACCGCCTCCGGCAACGGATCGCCGCCTACGTCAAAGAACTCAAAAAAAAGGAGCCCGAAACCGACGCTGAAGTCGCGGAAATCGAACGCGAGTCCGAGGAACGAAGCGAGCACCTTTACCAACAATGGAGCAAGGCCCATCTGGGAAGCGAGCCGGCTCCGGACATCGAAACGGCGCTGCACCGGATGGGCGAAGCCGAAGACGCGACGGCCAAAAAGATCGAACGTCTCCAGGGCTGGCCGACGCTCAAGGCGCTCGTCGGACGCTACGTCGAAGAGATGATCGAAGAAGCCGGCAAAGACGAGATCCTGGCCTATTACATCGAGGGCGGTCTTGATCCGGCAGTCGATGCCGTGGACATCGGCGAAAAAGAAAAATTGAAGGCGATATTGGCTAGAACCGAACAAGAGAAGGGCCTCTACGATTATCATGCGAAGCCATGGTATGCCGCGGCCGCGGTCTACAGGCTCAATGATGCGCTGGCCCCTTATAAAAATTCGGCGCTCTACTCGGAAAAGTGGATTCAAGACGCCGTTAAAGAACATCGTGAGAGTTACCTTGCATTGCTCAAAAAATCGCGCGAAGCGATCAGGGCGCTCGAGGCCGATCTCTATTCGAAACGCGCCATCATCGATCTGCTGACCGTCGAACCGCTGCGCAACTGGCCGGCCATGGCCGCCCGCATGACCGGAGACCGCGAGTGGAAGAGATGGAAACGGCGGGTGCTGTCCGGCACCGACGAAGAACGAATATTCCCATGAAATGGAATCCTGAAAATTCGGCGCCGTCCGGCGAAACGGCCGTCTCGACCGTCGACCGCCAGGGCCTCCGGCGCATCATCGAACTCGAGGCCGAACGCCGCGCCGTCGAAGATATGTACAAGTCTTTCGATGTCGACGTCGAAGTCCCGAAATTCGAGTTTCCGAAGGAAATCCTTAGCCTGCTGCGCGCCAAGATGGAACTGCGGCCTTTCGAAACGCTGCTCTGGATCCCCGAGAAGGCGCGGCGTCCCGAGATCGAACGGCTCATGCCGAGGGCCGGCATCGAGCACTACATGGATCCGCAATTCGATGCCGGAGTGAACGCCGCCGCCCTCGCAACGAGCCTCTCGAGGCGTCCCGAGGGACCGTATCTCCTGTTCACCACTACGGCCCCGCGCGTCGAACCGTGGACGGCCGGCAAAAATCCGAGCGAGGTCAAGGCGATCCTGGGAACGCTCCGCGAATCCGGGCTGGCGCTCGACGAATACCTCCTGCTCGAACGTCTGGCAACGACGGAGCTGGATTGGCGCGATGAAAGCGAAGAGCGCATGGACAAAAACAACGGCGTCATGCTCCTCGGCTCGCGCCTGGCCGACGGCCGCACGCTGATCGTGCATAACACCCCGGCCGGCGAAATGACCTTCGGCGCCGGCACCGAGAACCTGGCCCACCCGCGCGTCGGAGCCAGGGTCGGCGTGGTCATTCCCCTGGAAACGTAAAAACGGCAGCAGGACTGCCGTTTTTACGTGGTGGGCCCGTCCAGAGTCGAACTGGAGACCTCTTGCGTGTCATGCAAGCGCTCTAACCAACTGAGCTACGAGCCCGCGTGTTCTCGAACGATTTTTTCAAAACACATCCGACTTAAGAACAACAGCTTTCGTTGAATGGTCGGATTGCCACAACGTATGGCACAGACGCCATGATATCCGGCATAGGTCTTGGATCCGCGTGTTCTTGCGTCAACTTGAACCGATCTGAAATTCCGCATCGGCAGGCGCAATTCTCTGGCCCAGAAATGCTTTACTTTCTCCGTATCGTGGTCTGCCCGTAAATAGAGTTCGCATCGGATGTGCGAGGTTTCCAGGCGGTAGTTTTTCCGCAACACGGCAAGGAATGTCCGCACTATCAACGGATCCGAGTTGCCCAAACCGGTACCAACCGTATTCTTGAAACCCTCCCCAAGATACAGGACGGCAAGAATAATATCAAGGACGTCATGATCATTCGTATTAATATTCCCTAAAACTTTTCGGGCCGCTTCTTCCGCTTCTCGCAAGCTGGCGGTTTTTCGCGCTCGATGCCATGCCGCCGCCTTATGGCGATTTTTGGTCAAGGCGCGCATTCGATTCTCGAACAAACGCCGTTTCTGGGCAGCACTGAGTTTAACGTTAATTAACCAACCCGCTAACGTCGAACGAGGAACTCCGTATCGCTTCTGGATCGCGCCCAAAGAGTGTCCGCGCTTTCGGAATGCGATTGCTTTCTCCTTTGATTCGTACCACGATGATTTCATGGATACATGCTAACTGACCAATACGAATAATGCAACGATAGTGGCAACGTCGCCTTCTTTCTCACGCGCCCACCGTCACCGGCGTGCCGACCTCGGCCCAGTTGTAGAT
>JACQSM010000003.1 GCA_016205965.1 Candidatus Uhrbacteria bacterium | reverse complement strand
GCCTTGAACATTGCAGCGACAACCGGCAACGTCGGCATCGGCACTGCTTCGCCGGTCGCGCGGCTCGATCTTTCTGGCAATCTCCGTACAACCGGAAAAGCCACGGCTGTTCTCACCGGCTCTATTGACCCGATAGCTTCCACGAGCGTGACCGGCGTCGGCACCCTCTTTACCACCGAACTAGTTGTGGGTGACAGAATCACCGTCTCGGGCGAAACACGTACCGTTACCGCCATCGCCTCCAATACCTCGCTCACCGTGGACACCGCCTTCTCCAATAACGCGAACGATACCTCGCCCGATGCTCTCTATGCCGTCACCTCAATGCGTGACAGTTCGAATGCGCTCAGGTTTGTAGTGAGCGATCTCGGATATGCGGGCATCAGCGCTACCGCCCCCCGAGCGCCGCTCCATATCGCTGCCAGCCCGACGAGTGATTCGTTAAGCACCTTCGGTCAATTATCAATCTACACTCCAGGCACAAGCGGGTACTTAACCATCGAAGCGGGAGGTACGGTTTGGGATGCGGGCATTGTCTTAAGGCAATACACGGGCGATGGCTTCACCGGCGATAAGACATGGAACATGGTGGTTCTCGGCTCTTCAGACAATCTCACGTTTCAGGAAAAGGATTTTGGATTTGGCGCTTCGGCCAGACTAACCCTTCAAGCCGGCGGCAATGTCGGTGTTCGCGACACCTCTCCTGACTATCTCCTGGAAGTCTCTGAAAACTCAAACCCGTCTTTTGCCTTGTCCGCCGATACCGTTGCTCACGGCCTCACTGCACTCGCCGAAACTGATATCGTAACCGTGTTGCGTCCCATCTCCACCACAACCGGCGGCTTGAAGCTCGAAGCCTTCTCCGACACCAATGCTTCCGCTCTCAACATATACGGCTACATCGGTTCCACCGATCCCACCGACACCACCCCGGCGGTGAAGATCATCGGCGCCAAAAAGAACACCACAAACGTCCAAGACCTCGGCGCACTGGAAACTGTCTTCCAGGTGGCGAACAACGACGACGCGGCCGGAATGACGATGCTCGGATCGGGTTTCGTCGGCATCGGGACGACGACGCCTGACTTCAAGCTCCAGGTCGACGGTGCAATTGCGCCAGAGCTTGATAATACCTACGACCTCGGTTCCGCCGCCCTCCGTTGGCGCGACATCTACCTCGGTCCCGCTTCGCTCAACATCTATTCCACCACCACGACTGCCGGCGGAGGAACGAATGACGTCCTTGCCACTCTTGGATTCACCGGCGCGACCGGAGCCGCCGCGCTTAATCTCGTGACTACGAACAATGGCACTGCAACCGGGGGACAGATCAATCTCACCTCCGCCCGACCCTCCGGCGGCACGACCGACGCGGCCTTCAACATCGTCACCTCCACCGACCTCGGCGCAACCGATGAACTCTTCCAGTTCGGCGACTCCGCCGGCACCTTCATGACCGCGCTTGGCAATGGCAATGTTGGGATCGGGACGACAACCCCTGCGGCTCCCCTGTCTGTCGTCGGGACTACGCTCAACTCCAACCTTATCAGCGCAGTCGGAAGCGGAGACGGTGCGTTTTGGGTCGGTGTTTCAAATACTACGGCCGGAACGAGCGTCTATACCTCGATGTATGCCCACAGTAATTCCGGAGAAATCGACATGGCTTCCTTTAGTGATACATACAGTGATGCACTCGTGCAGGGGAAACAGGCCATCTATAATCAAAATGACGACATCATCATTCTTCCCGCCTATACCACCGCTTCCATCAAAAACTTTTCCGTCGCCACCTATGACGGCAGTACCCGGGCAGTTCGGTTTACGGTTCTCGGCAACGGCAACGTCGGCATCGGCGATACTTCGCCCGCCGCGCTCTTCACTGTGGGTGACGGCGATGACTTCCAGGTGTCCTCGACCGGCAACCTTAATTCCCCGGCGGATACGACCTGGACCCTCGGCGGGGGCATTGATGCCTTAAATTTTGATTCAGATACTTTGTCGATTGATGCCACGAATAATCGAATTGGTATCGGGACGGCGGCTCCGGGAGCCACCTTGCATGCCGTTCTTGGCGCCGGTTCCGGCTCGGCGCAGATGAAATTTGAAACCACGGGAACGTCCGGCGGAGATCGCGCACTCTTTACGGTCACTGGTCCGGGAGTTGAGGGGTACTTACAAGGCGTACCGTCAACATACGGATTCACGCCGCGCAACGACACGGTTTCGTTTGATGCCGCTTCAAGCGCTTCCGCAATGCTTATCGGTACTATCGGAGCTTCTCCCATATATTTTTATACGGGAGGGGATGTCTGCAATCCGGACGGTAACTGTGCGACCGCCGATTTCCGTCGCATGACGATTGCTGGCAATGGCAACGTCGGGATCGGGACGACGAGTCCGACAGGTAATCTTGCGATAACCCAAACATCGACCGCTACGGGCGCGCTCAAAGGCGTCGTCTATACCGGAGCCGTGAATACCAACCAGACGCTCTCCACAGAAATCCCTTCTTTGACGGTCACGACGGCCGGCAGACAATGGGCGACCGGCGCCCTGGCGACGCAAAGGGAGGTCTTGATCACCCAACCGACCTATTCTTTCGTGGGAGCGAGCACGATCACCGACGCCGCTACCGTGGGTATCGCCGGAGCCCCGATCAAGAGCACGAATGCGACCATCACCAATACGCACGGTCTTCTGATCCAGGCCGGAGCAGTTTCTACCGCCACCAATTCATACGGTTTGACGGTGAATGCGCAGACCGGAGCGACTAACAACTATGCTGCTGCATTCCTGGGCGGTGATGTCGGCATCGGGACGGCGGCTCCAAAAACCGGTTACAAACTGGACGTGAACGGGCACTCCGTGATCGCGCGTGCACAGTCAGCGGCCGGCGGCGGCGACGTAGAATTGTTTGCCGAAACCGAATCGCAAGGATTCGAAATGCTGCAGCGCGGCAGCACGGCCACCGGCAACCTGGGTCTGCCAGCCGGTTCGGTCGAAGTGACCCATTTCGGCGCCGGCGCCCTCGGCATCTACACCTCCGCGACCGGCGCGGACAGCTACATCGCCTTCGGCACTGGTGGAGCGCTTGACGCCAATGAAAGGATGAGAATCACCAAGGACGGCAACGTCGGCATCGGCGACGCCGACCCCGCCGCCCTGCTCACCGTCGGCTCCGGCGATCTCTTCCGCGTGACCTCGACCGGCCTCATCTCTTCGACCCCCTCGGCCAACTCCAATGCCTTCACGCTCACCGGCACCAGCGTCACCTCGAGTTCGCTCATCAGCCTCGATACCAGGAACGTCTCTGGAAATATCGTCAACCTGGCGTACGGCGGCGCGACGACCGCGACCGGCATAATCCGCGGCGTTGTCGTTGATCTGGCGACCAATCTGACGGAGCCGGCTGCCGGGCAAGGCGCGATCGGCGTCCAGCTGTCGATGCCGACGTTCAACACTACCTCAAATTCCATCGCTCCCGTGGGTCTCTACGTGGCCGGAAACGGTACCGTGACCAACGGCACAGCCGGTTCGATCAATTGGAGCGCCGCCTCTCTCTCCATACCCAATATCACGCAAAGCGCCGGCGGAAGCGTCACGGCAAACGGCCTGCAGATTCTGAACGGCTCCATCACGACCGCTGGCACCGTGAATGGGATCAGCATGCTTATGTCCGGAGTCGGCGCCGGTACGTTGAACGGAGTTAATATCGACACCATCACCGGCGGCGCCGGCGCCGAAACCGCCCTGAATATCGGCTCCGGCTGGGACAATGGCGTCCAAATCGGCACGGCCACCGCGAAGACCTTGTGGGTCGCCTCGACTTCGGATCCGACGACGGCTCCGGGCGGCATCTTCTTCGGCTCTTCGGCTGACACCAACCTGTATCGCGTGGCCGCTAACAGCCTCATGACGGATGATAATCTCACTATTCTCGTCGATGCAGACTCCACGAATGACAAGGCGCTGTGCGCCTCGACCGGAGGTACCGGAGACGCCGGCGCCGACTTCTCGGCGATGATCTCCGACTGCGCCACGGCCGCGAATGCCGACTACGCCGAGCAATACCCGGTCGTTCAAGACGCCGACTACGGCGACATCATGGTCGCCTCGGAGACCCTCGTGACCACCAAGGATGGCGACAAAGTGCCGCAGCTCGTGAAGAGCACGGCTGCTTATCAACCTACCCTTATCGGCGTCGTCTCAAACAACTACGGCGATTTCACCAGCGCCGGCTACAACATCAACGAGCAAGACCATCCGATGCCGATCGCCTTGAACGGCCGCGTCCTCGTGAAAGTTACGACAGAAAACGGCCCGATCAAGATCGGCGACCCCATCACTTCGAGCTCGACTCCGGGCGCCGGCATGAAGGCGACGCAAAACGGCATGATCATCGGATTCGCCTTGAACGCCTTCGATGCTAGCGAGCCCGGCAAGATCATGGTTTTCATCAACACTGGTTGGTGGAATGGGGCGAGCATCCAGAGCGGCAACGCCTCGAGCGGACTTTCCGATGCCGCATCTCTTACCGGTGATCTTGATCTGGGCGGGCATGCCGCGCTCAACATCCGTTCCATCACCAGCGCGAATGGAAGCTGGAGCATTGATGAGAACGGCAAGCTGGCGGTCAAAGAGATCGTCGCCGACAAGATCCGAACCAAGTCCGTCGAAATAGAGATCGGTCAGGAGAGCAAGATCATCGCCAATGCGCTAATCACGGCCGGCGCCGATACGGTAAAAGTCGACAACCCGGCCATCACGGCCTCATCGCAGGTTATGATCGTCTTCAAAAAGAACCCGGGCGCAGCCTGGTGGATCGACGAGACTGTCGACGGCTCGTTCACGCTGAAGATCGCGGCTGCGGCTCCGCAAGACGTACCGCTTACCTATTGGATCGTCAACGTCATTGATAACTCTCCTCCGACGCAACCGGCTCCTGCCCCCGAGCCGCCGCCGGAACAGCCGCCGACGCCCCAACCGACCCTTGATCAACCACCCGAGACGCCTTCGGAAGCGATAACGCCGCCACAACCGACCACTGAACAACCACCTGAACCGTCGCCGGCAGAAAGTCTGCCCAACCCGCCAGATGAAGGCCAGGAGCCGACAACACTGCCAGAGACCATATAAACAAGGCGGGGACGTTCCTAAAATAGGCTGCATAGTCAGCCTATTTTTAGCTAAAAACGCCGGGAATTCAATAAATAAGCTAATTTAGCTAAATCCAGGATAGAATTCCAGCATTAAATGCAACTATTTTCGCTAGAATCGCCTGGAAATTCAGTACATTGGTTGCCTTTTTCGTTACTTTATGTTATCATAATAACTGAAATATTCAATTTTTGGTTATTATGAATACAGAATTGCTTAAAATAATTGAAAGGCAAAAGCG
>JACQSM010000050.1 GCA_016205965.1 Candidatus Uhrbacteria bacterium | reverse complement strand
TCTGGCGCCGGGCCGTGGCCTCGCAGATGATCGACGCCGTGCTCTCGACCATGGCCGTCAACATCGACGCCGCCGGCCAGACGCAGCCGTACGTCTTCCGCGCCACCGGCTCGACCATCAAGGAGAAAGGCTTCATGGAGGTCTACGAGACCGAAACCAAGGAGACCCTGCTGCCGCCGCTGGCCGAGAACGAAGCGCTCGATCTCGATGCGCTGACGCCCAAGCAGCACTTCACCGAACCGCCGCCGCGATTCACCGAAGCCTCGCTGGTCAAAACGCTCGAAGAGAACGGCATCGGCCGGCCTTCGACCTACGCTCCGACCATCAGCACGGTCGTCGACCGCGGCTACGTCGAGAAGGAAGAGCGCAAACTCAAGCCGACGGATCTGGCGATGCTGGTCAACGATCTCCTGGTCGCCCACTTCCCCGACATCGTCGACTCCCAATTCACGGCCCACATGGAAGAGAGCCTCGACCTGGTGGCCGAAGGCGAAAAAGATTGGGTGCCGGTGATCCGGGCTTTCTACGGACCGTTCAAGAAAAACTTGAAAGCCAAGGAAAAAGAGATCGACAAAAAAGATGTCACCGAGACCGCGACCAAGGAAGTCTGCGACAAATGCGGCAAGCCGATGATCATCAAGATCGGCCGCTTCGGCAGGTTCATGGCCTGCAGCGGATACCCCGAGTGCCGCAACACCAAGCCGCTGCCCGGCTCCGAGGAATCGAAGGTCGACGTCAGCGGCGAGGTCTGCCCCAAGTGCGGCGCGCCGATGATGGTCAAGCGCGGCCGCTTCGGCGAGTTCTTGAGCTGCTCGAAATATCCGGAATGCAAGACCATCAAGCCGATCCTGAAGAAAACCGGCGCCAAGTGCACCGAGTGCAAACAGGGCGACATCATCGAAAAGAAGAGCCGCAAGGGCAAGATCTTCTTCGCCTGTTCGCGGTATCCGGACTGCACCTTCGCCCTGTGGTCGAAACCGACGGGCGAAAATTGCCCGACCTGCGGTGGATTGCTTGTCTATGCCAAAGGCGATATGGTTCGCTGTTCAAAGGAGGGTTGCGGCTTCGAGAAAGAAGCCGAAAAGAAATGAGCCTAAGCCCGGAAAAACTGCTCGAAAAAATCGCCGTCTACAATCCCGGAGCCGACCTGAACATGGTCCGGCTGGCTTTCGAGTATGCCCGAGACGCCCATGAGGGCCAGAACCGGATGTCGGGCGATCCCTACATCATCCACCCGTTGCGCACCGCCGAACTTCTGGCCGACATGCAGCTGCCGACCAGCATCATCATCGCCGGACTGCTGCACGACGTGCCGGAAGACACCAAGGTGACGCTCGACGATATCAGGCGCGACTTCGGCGAGGACATCGCCTCGATGGTCGCCGGCATCACCAAGCTCGGCAAGATCAAGTACCGCGGCATGGAGCGCTACATCGAGAACCTGCGCAAGATGTTCGTGGCCATGGCCTCGGACCTGCGCGTCATCCTGATCAAGTTCGCCGACCGCATCAACAATCTGGAAACGCTCGACTCGCTGCCGCCCGAGAAGCGGGCCCGGATCGCCCTCGAGTCCCTCGAAATTTACGCCCCGATCGCCAACCGCCTGGGCATGGGCGAAATCAAAGGCAAAATCGAGGACTTGTCGTTCCGCCATGTCCTGCCCAAGGAATACGAGCGCATCAGACAGCTGCTCGCCGAGACCATCAGCATCAAAAAAAATTACATCGCCGGCGTTTCGAAAATACTCGAAGGCGATCTCAAGGCGAACGCCATTCCGTATCTGGAGCTTTCGGGCCGGACCAAGCACCTCTACAGCCTGTACCGCAAGCTCCAGAAATACGAGGATGACATTTCAAAAATCCACGACCTGATCGCGCTGCGGGTGATCATGCCGAACGTCGGCGACTGCTACGCCGCCCTGGGCATCATCCATCACCGCTGGAAGCCACTGAAGGGCCGCATCAAGGACTACATCGCCCAACCGAAGCCGAACGGCTACCAATCGCTGCACACCACCGTCTTCTGCGAGGACGGCGAAATCGTCGAGTTCCAGATACGGACCAAAGAGATGCACGACGCGGCCGAGCGCGGTATCGCGGCCCACTGGCAGTATGACGAGGACGGCAAGAAGGTCTCTTCGGCCATGAAGAAACAGCTGACCTGGGTCAAAGAGCTGGCCGATCTGCAGCGCGACCTCGAAGACGCCGACAAATTCCTCGAAGACCTGGAGATGCTCAAGATCGACGTCTTTCAGAACCGCATCTTCGTGTTCACGCCCAAGGGCGACGTCATCGACCTGCCCGAAGGCGCCACGCCGGTCGACTTCGCCTACGCCATCCACACCCAGGTCGGCAACAAGTGCGTCGGCGCCCGCATCAACGACAAGATCGTCAGCCTCGACACCAAGCTGTCCTCGGGCGACTACTGCGACGTCATCACCGACAAGAACCGCAAAGGGCCCAGCGCCGACTGGCTGACCTTCGTCAAAACGCATCACGCCCGCTCCCAGATCCGCAGCCAGACCAAAGCCAAGCTGACTGATTGGATGAAGAACATCGGGCCGGGAGAGAAGAAATAAAAATGAAAGGGAGACCCGCTGGCAGCCGTGCGAGAAAACGTCTGCCAGCGGGTCTCCCTTTCATTTTTTCTTATCACACTCCGAGGCGCGCCGCGAGATCTCGATATTCTTCCTCCGTAGTAAATGAAATGAGAATCGTCCCCTGCTGGCCGCGCTTTTTGATCTCGACGCGGGCGCCGAGGCTGCGGCGCAGCGCT
>JACQSM010000049.1 GCA_016205965.1 Candidatus Uhrbacteria bacterium | reverse complement strand
TTTTTTATTTTTAATCAATTTCAAAAAGGACAGAATCACAGAAAAATTATTGCTTAAATTCATCTAAAATTAGCGAATATTCTAATAAGTGTCATGCAAACACTTGACAGAATTATTAATGTATGCTAGTGTCATGTGTTCGGTAGTCAACGCAGCGCGCGGCGACTGCCGAAACCACTAGAGATGAGACTTGAAAGCGCGCTCCACGTCGGCCCTCGAGGCGTCGACGCGGGGCCGGAGCCGGCATGCTTGTCCGGCTCCCATCGGAAACGGCGATCGATCGGGGCTTTAAACCATATCCCGCCTTTGTGTAGGGACCCAGGCCTGACTGCATCGATCCCGACCGTGAGCGCTTCCCGTCTCATCTCTGGCGAACCCGCCAGTGCCCCTTCCACCACACCACAGGAGACACCATCGAGCCGGAGATCGCCGCCCAGGCGATGCCTCACCCGTACGAGGTCCCTGACCGGACCGGGTACGTGCAGTGAGGCCGAGCATGCGGTGAGTCTTCCCCCGCTAAAGCGCAGAGCCAATATCGCTCTGCCCTCCGCCGAAGCCGACCAAGCAATGGCCGCTTTCGGCGGGGATCTACCGACGCACATCCCGTGCGCCGCCCCAAAAAGGAGACGTCATGAGCATCGTCGCCGCAAAGATCATCCTCGCCATCCCCTTCATCTTCATCGGCTTCATCAACGTCGCCGTCATCATCTTCACCCTGTACGACCGGGACGATGACGACCGGTGGCGGCGGTGAGTCCTCCGAGCGTCGGGTGAGTTCACTCCCGCCGCTCGAGCAGAGTGAAAAACTCTGCCCCCAGCCAAAGACGACCAATTACGACGCCCAAAACGGATTGGCCGATTTTGGCTGGAGGAATCGGAAAGCTCATTGCAATAGAATGGAATGGTTCCAAGGCCGGCGCAGTCCTACCTGCGCGGGTGCGGTGTTGGCGGCAACCATCCTGGTTGCCGAGACGCTTGCACTCACACGTAGTCGAGCCGGAAACGTTGCGTCGTCGCCTGGATGGGCAGGCGGCACGCAACGGAGTACGTAAGCCTCGGCGAGTGACCGAAAGGATCCGACATTGAAAAATGTCGCCTTCGTCACCTACAACACCGTGGGTGACCAGCTTTCGAGCGGTTGGCACGACGGCCCTGGCGGCCGACGAGCGTTGCTGATCCAGAATACGCGTGGACAGCGTTGGGGCGCCCGGAGCAATCCGGGAGTCCCCAGCGGTGGAAACCGTACGACGGATGAGAGCGCGGATCGCGTGCGTGGCGAGATCGACACCCTCTGGGGGCAACTCCAGCAGGCTCTGTCCGAGCTCGACCATGTCGTGGTCTACGTCGGCGCCAACGGGTCGGAGCAAGCCATCGCACACGCAGCCAAGCTGCCGGCGTCCAAAGTGACGTTCGTCGGCTGCACCTGTGGCCTCCCTTACAAGGAGTCCATGGTGCGGTCGGCGGGCCTTGCTTCGGCCCGGCGCGTGGTCTGCGAGTGCGGCGGCCACCGGACCATGGGGCGCATCTTCACGCGCTTCATGGAAACCGGTGAGCTCCTGCCGTCGAGCTAGCCCTCTCGCTGATCGAGTCGATCACCCGTTGCGGAACGGGGTCCTGGCGCCTATGGTGCTCCAGGTGACGCTGCCAAACGAGAAGCGATTCCGCAAAGCCCCCGTGCCTATCTCAACTGATGCCGCCCAAAGGCGTCAGCGAAAGGCGAAAGCACGGCCCACCCCGAAGCTCTCGGACCGGCCCCTCCTTCGGGAGGTCCGAGAGGAGCTGGTCGCACAGGGCATCGCGCCCGTGTGCTGACCCCCCACCCGCCGGGGCAATGGCGGATCCCCTTCCCACGACACCCTCCCTGGGTGTCGTTTTTATTCTTGCTATTATGTGGTCACGCGGTATCCTAATACCGTATGCGATTTGAAACGCCGGCGTACAGCGGCAATGAATTCGAGTACGACCTCTTCGGCCAGGTCGATATTCGCGATCCTAAGTACCTGGTCGAGCTGGCCAAGGCGACGACCGACAAGCAGACCGGTTACGTGCCTTTCAGGCAGGCGGTCGACTTGGCCAAGAAGTTCCAGCCGGGCGATCCGACCAATCCGAAGAAGGATTTTCTGCGTGAATTGCGGATCGAACTCGTCGACAAGCTCGGGCTGGAGACGGAGAAGGACGCCGACGCGGTGAAAGTTTTCACGGCGGTAAAGACGCCGCTCGACGCCTTTCATGGCGCCGACGCTTTCGTCACCTTTACGAAAAACGGCAAGGAGATATTGGTCACCTTGGACGCCTCGCTGCGCAAGGATAAGATAACCGGGATCGATAAAAGCAAAGCCGACGTGCTGATCGGGGAAATGCCGATGCCCGAAGAAGACGAGGATGCCTATCTCCAGGCAATCGAGAACGTCGTCGATAAAATCGCCCGGCAGATCGAACTCAAGGAGAGGCGCCCGGCCGCCTAATAAGGCGACACGAAAAGAGAGACCGGTCCGCCCAACACCAGACGAATCGATTCGTCTGGTTTTCTCTTGACTTTTGAACCGAAAATGCTATGCTGTGTTGTCCCCTTTTACTGGAGGTTCCTCATGGGACAGTGCGCTATCTGTCATCGACCTGGCTCTTCAAAACATTTCATCTGCGAGGACTGCGGCGACCCTGAAGCCGTCGTGGTCTACTGCTCCGGCTGCCGACGCCACGCCCGGGGCGGACCGGACATCCTCGGCATCATCGAACTCGTCACGCGGCAAACGATTCCGCGCCGTATCGGCACGTCGGTGAAACTCTCATGTTGCACGGCCTGTTTCAAGCCGGGCATGACCTTTTCCACCACGATCTATCATCTCCGTTCGCAACACCTTCTCCTTCACTAGGACCCGCCGGGTCCTTTTTCATTTTTGAAATTGGTGGACCGCACCGGGCTCGAACCGGTCACCCCCGCCTTGCAAAGGCGGTGCTCTACCAAATGAGCTAGCGGCCCACGATGCCGCCAACCGTACCATTCGGCGGTCGTCGCGTCAACGCGAATATGGTATAGAAAAGAGGTATGCAAATGAAATTCAACGTAGGCCTCATCGCCGCCGCCATGCTCGCCGCCGGACCGGTTTTTGCCATCGGCAGCGGCGGAGGCGGCAGCGTTCCCTCGTGTTCGGAAGATTCATGGAGCTGCGGCGAGTGGAGCCAGTGCTCCAGCGCCGGCCAGCGAACCCGCGGCTGCGTCATGACCTTCGACTGCGCCCAAGCTTCGACGCCGAAACCGGCGGAATCCGAGGGTTGTGAACCCCCGGCGCCGGCAGTGCAACCGGAATCCGAGCCGGCACCCGCTCCACAGCCGACGCCTACGCCGACATCTCAACCGACGCAGAAACCGGCTCCGAAGCCGGCTCCCGCGCCGAGGCCGACATCCGTTTGCAGCGCCGATACCTGGAAATGCGACGGTTGGACGCCGACCTGCGACGCCAACGGCAACCACACGCGATCATGCGCGATCGCCGCCGATTGCCCGACGGCGGAAACGCCCGGACCGGCGATCGCCAAACCCTGCGAGCGCTTGCAATGCGGCGACAAGGCGGCGCTGGCCGATCGCATCAGCTGCCGACTTAATCTGACGCCGGCCGGACAGATCCGCGAGTACGCTCTTCAATACCTGCCCGAAGAATGCCGCGTCATACCGGTGGGGCCAGGACGCACGCAATGCGTCGCCCGCTACAAGAGTTTCCAGCCATGCTGGGACGAACGTGATCCGCGCGTCCGCCAAAACTGTGCCGCTGAAATACTTCAGATCGGCCCGTCGGTCGCCGACGAGGCCCGGCGCTGCCAGGGCCGGCAAGGCAAGGATCGCGCAGCCTGCGCCCAAGCCGTCAAAGACAAGGTCTACACCATGATCAAATTCCGCTTCTACGACCTCGAGGAACGGGCCGAGGAATTGCTCGAACGCGGCGCCAACCAGGAAGCGGTTACCGCCTTCATCACTGCGGTCGAAACGAAGAAGCAGGAATTCAACAACGCGACCGCGACCGATGACCGGCGACGCCTCATTTTGGAGGTTCGCCTGGCATGGAAAGATTTTTTGAAGGCCGTCGGCCCTGACCTGCGCTGATATGAAAAAAACAATGATCTCCTTCGGCGTCGCGCTGCTCGTTCTGGCGGGCTTCTACGCCCTGTACCTGGCCCGGCCGGCGGCGGGGCCGCGGCAACCGGCGACGGCTGCGTCGCAAGAAAAAAAATTCAACGCCCAATCGGAGGAAGATTTCCTCGATGACGCGCTGCGAGACCTCGAGACCGTCGACAAGCTCTAAAAAATCGGCTCGCGCGCGTCGCGGGCCGATTTTTATTTGCCGCAGGGCCTTGACAACCTCATCAAGACCTTGCGCACCTGGAAAAAATTTCCTATCGTGAAAGAGAGAGCGAGAGCTCGCCGGAGGAATAACGTTGCGCGCATGTCTTGCGCGGCAACAACGCGCCCTCCAAATGAAAGGAGGTGACATTCATGAAAAAGAAAGCCAAGAAGAAGTCCAAGAAGACCATGAAAAAGAAGAAGGGTGGTAAGAAGAAAAAGCGTTAACCCTTTTTCGCCGCTCTTTGCAAAACGCCTGCCGCGAGGCAGGTGTTTTCGTTACAGCAATGTTTTTTGCTTTGGCGGTTCGTTCGGCGCGGCATCATCGAGGATCTTCACGCAGCCGAAGACGCCGTCGTATCCAGGCAGCGCCGTGATCCGTCCGGCGCGGACGCGGCGGACGGCCTCGGCCATGCGTTCGCCGGCCGCGGCGGCGACCTCCGAAATCTCGGCGTCCAGAAGCACGTCGAACTCCGGCCCGACCTTCTCGATCAGCGCCTTATAGAGCGAAAAAACCGCCTTCGAGGCCTTGGTTTTGCCGAGCGCGTCGGCGACCGCTTCGGCCAGCGGCACGATGCTGCGGAACGGCACGGCTCCGGGCGGCCGATGGCCGGCGGGACGGTCGGCCAAGGCGTGGACGCGGCCCAAGACGCCGCGGGTCAGCGGCTTGCCGCACTTGGGACAGAGGCCGCCGCGCCGGACGGTTTCTTCCGGCTGGCAGAAAAATTCGCAGGCGCGATGGCCGTCGACGTGATACTTCCCCTCCTCCGGAAAAAATTCGATGGTGTTGAGGAAACGCTTGCGGTCGCGGTGGCGCAAAACGTCGGCGAGCGCGTCATACGACGGCTCATCGAGATCGAAGACGTTGGCTTCGCGGCCGAGATTATCGAGTCCGTGCGCATCCGAGTTCGACACCAACATGACGCTATCGAGCTTCGTAAGGCGCCAATTCATCGGCGGATCCGACGACAGGCCGGTTTCAATGGCATGAATGTACGGCGTCAGCTCCTCGAAGCATTCTTCGAGCGAATCGAAGCCTGATTCGGAACCGAAGACCGAGAACCAGGGCGTCCAGGTATGGGCCGGAATCACCAAGGCTCGCGGATCGGCTTCAAGCGCGAGTCGAAGAACTTCTTTGCCTTCGAGCCCGAGGATCGGGCGGCCGTCGGCGCGGAGATTGCAGCCTCGACCGGCCAGCGCGGCCGTGAAATGACGGACGGCTTCGAGCGTCGGCAGACACACCAACAAATGCAGGCGCCGAGTACGCCCGTTCTTCTTATATATGCAGGAGAGTTCGGAAGTCAGAATGAATCTGATCGGCCGGCCGGCGCGGACCATGGGCGCCTGAACGTAGGAACCGGTCCCGTCTTCGGGTGCAAACTCTACCTTCAACCGAAAAAGCCCCGGTTCGGCCGGCTCCAGGCGCGATTCGATCTCGGCGAACCAGCCCGGGTGCGTGAAATCGGAGGTGCCGAGAATGTCGATCCCCTTCACCCGGGCCCAGGCGGCCAAGTTCGAGAACGTCAGGTTCTTGGAACAGGCGCGCGAAAATTTCGAATGAATGTGGAGGTCGGTGATGAAGCGCATAGGTTCACTGGACTCTGGATTTCTCGAACGATAGCAGCTTCTCGACCTCATCGAAGGTATCGACGATATCGCAATCGAGGCTTTCGGGAATGACTTTCGGACCGCGCTTCAAAATGTAACGGAATTCCGGGACAGCCGCCATCATGGCCGCGGTTTCGACGCCGTTATCGTTGATGACCACGACATCCGCCCCGCGGAAACGGCCGATGATGTTTTTCTTCTCTTCGGCGGTGGCGATCACTTCGTCGAAGTACGGCCGCAAGCCGGCACGGTCGACCTTGGCCGTCTGCCAGGCGATGTCGCCGAAGGTCAGCAGAATCATTCGGGCGCTCGTTCCGCGCAAGCGCGAAAGAAACTCGACCGCGCCGGGATACAGATAGTCGCCGGTGCGCGCCAATACCTCTTCGCCGTGAGAGAAAAAATCTTCTTTGAACCTGACGGTATCGAGCAGCGTATAATCGAGGTCTAAAATGATGGTCATAGCCCGCCCAAACAGTTCTGCACGATGAGCGCGGCCAAGACTTCGGGGTTGTGACGGATCAAACTCCGCTTGATCGGGTCGCCCTCTTTGCGGACCAACGCCGCCCTACTGACGAGGTCGGCGGGCAGCGGTCTGAAAGAAACTTCAGCAAACTCCTCCTCGATGTCGCCGACGGCGACCGGAAACTCGCCCTCAAGGGCATAGCGCTCGACCAGCTCCTTCTCGGGCAGATGATTGTTGTAGGTGACGAAGTCGATCCGTCCTTTGCCGATGTAGCGCTCGATCTCGCCGGCGAAATCGAGGACCGAAAAACCGTCGTTATGCCCGACTTTGGTCATGAGGTTGCAGTTGTAGACGACACCGGCGTGCGATCGGCCGATCGCCTCGGGGATGCCGCGCACCAGCAAATTCGGAATGATGCTGCAGTACAAGTTGCCCGGCCCGAGGACGATCAGGTCGGCAGACTCGATGGCCGCGACCGCCTTGGGGTTGGCGTACGATTCCGGTTCGAGACGGATGCTGGCGCGCTCGGGCTCGATGCGGCCCATCTCGATGGCATACTGTCCCTGCAACACCTTCTCTTTGCCGCACACCAAGGTGACCTTGGATGTCGTCACCGGCATGACTTCGCCGCGAATCGCCAGCACCAGGCCGGCGACGCGCACCGCCTCTTCGAAACTGCCGGTGATCTTTTCGAGCGACGACAAAAAAATGTTACCGAAGCTGTGGCCCTTGAGGCCGCCGTGGTCGTAGCGATAGTTGAAGAGGTCGCGCATGATGCTGTCGGCCTCCGAAAGCGCCACCAGGCATTGGCGGACGTCGCCCGGCGGCAAGACGCCGAGCTCGTCGCGGAGCATGCCGGTCGAGCCGCCGTCGTCGGCCATGGAAACGATCGAGGTCAGGCGCACTGGATATTTTTTGAGGCCGGAGAGCAGCGTGAACTGGCCGGTGCCGCCGCCGATAGTGACGATGGATTTCATACTTTTGCGGATATGACCGTGGCGGCCGGAAAAGAAACGGCGTTCTTGGCTTCAGGTCCGAGAGTCCGCCAGACATGCTCAAACACCATGCGCTCGGTGTCGGCGATGCGGCCATCCTCGATCAGGACGCCGATCGGCGCGTCATTCTTGTCGAGCGAAATGAACGCGACTTTGGAGGCGTAGATGATCGAGTAGGTCGGCGAACCCTGGCGCTCGGAGAGCCAGCGGCGTTCGGCCAGTGACTGATCCTCTCCGCCGGGACCGACGGCGATGACCTTGACCTTGAGGCCGCGGGCGATGCGTTCGCGGGTGAACTGCGGAAACTCGCGGTAGAGATAATCGCGCAGCAACGATGACGAGTAGATGCGATACGTCTTATCGGGCGATTCGCTCATGGTTCGAAGGACGTCGCGCAAGATGATGTTCACGCCTTTGGGACCTTCGTAATATTTGACGACCGTCTTGGCGCCGCCATGGACATGGAGCGACTTCAGCTCGGGCAGAACCTCGGCGATGTTGCGCCGGAGCGAGGCCGCCTGGCGCTCGCGGTTCTCGACCACCTCGAGAAGTTTCTCGGGATCCTCGGCGACGAAAAATTGCTTTTTATGTTTCTGAAAATACCCGACCAGCCCGGCGCTCTGGAGATTCTTGAGGCCGTCATACACGGAGCCGCGATTGAGATCGGTGTCCTTGGCCAGCTTGCGGACAGACGACGGCCCGCCGGTCAACAGCATGAGGTAGACCTTAGTCTCGCGCTCGGCGAAACCGAGCTCGTGGAGCAGATGACTGATATCCATAGGCCTAGATCATAGCATACTGTCATAAACAATGCCTACACTTTTCCAGTAATCAGCTCAAAAGCGTCAAGAATAGAAAAACACGGCCGTTGGCCATGCTATTTGAAAGCGTTCAGCTGATCCCGCTTCTTGAGAATCTTGGCGAAGGTGGCGACTTCGAGCGTCCGCAGCGTCTTCTTGGCGAAGTAAATCACCACGAACGGGCTGTAAAGGATGGCTATGGTCGCCACCGTGAACCAGAATTGGTGCTCTTCCGCTCCCCAGCCGCTGATCTCCATCATCGCCCAGAGCATCACAAACGTCAGAGCCATCCAGCCGGCGGTCAGCACCTTCGAGTAGAAGTGCTCGGTATGGGCCTTCTCGTATCCGGCCGCGAGCTCCTGGGGTGAAAGTGTATCCGCCTGCGATTGAGCCTCCTCCATGACGTCGGAGCCCACTCTTCGTGTATAACGCATTACCCGCCTCCATGGTTGGGGGTTGGTCGATTATGACAAATGGCCATGAAAAAGCAAAAGCCGGAGAGGTGATCTCCGGCTGGCGATGGGACTTTACAGCACCATCGTGAACTTCATCGGATCCTCCGGCGGCGCGTCGGGCGGCCGCTCATACGGGTCTGGCTGACCCGGAGGGAGCGGCGACGGCACGTGCGGCCGCTTGTCCTCGCGCTCCTTGCGCTTCCGCTCTTCTTCCTCCTCGATGATGTGCGCCGGCGGAATGAATGGAATCACGTCAGGCGGGATCACGACGGGCTTGGTCGGCTTGCGCTGCGGTGCGTTGGACCTCTTGGGCTTGGTCGGCTTGCGCGGCATGACCGCCTCCTTTCTCTCCGCCCACGGCGAAGGAACGTCTGACTTAACCATGGCATCGGGCCGGAGCGAGGTCAAGCGCTCGGGGCGGTGCTGAAATCGTACTCACCGCGCAACGCCAGCTTCACCAAGGTGTCGGCAAACTCCACGAGCTGGAAAGCGATCATGTTGTAGCCTTCTTCGCGGAGATCGGTTTCCTCGCCTTCGATCTGGGTGCGAAAGACGAAGTTCTCGATTGCTTCGGGATCGTCGGCGTGAAAGGGCACGTTTTCGGCCTTGGCCAAGGCGGAAATCCTGGCCACCAACGTGGTCAGCCTGGATGCCAGCCCGAGAAGTTCCGGCAGATGATCCGGACCGGAGCCTTCATAGGCAAAGTCCCGGATGAGCTCGATCTCCAGGCCCAGCGCCGATAAGTTTTCGCGCGTGAGCAGCTCGTGCAATTCCGGCGCCATCTCGGCGATAACGTCGGTCAGCGAAGAAAAAACGGAGGAAACGCTGGGCGAGGTCGGTTCGTCAATCAAAGGACGGTTCATGGGAAACCTCGTTGTGAAAGAGTGGGTGTCCGGATCCATTGCCGGAACGCTTCATTTAAACACAAAAAAGCCGCCATGTCAACAAAGGCGGCCTTCTATCAAAAAACACAGTGTCCTGGCGACCACCTACTTTCCCAGGGACGGGTTGGCCCCAAGTATCATCGGCCCGTCGCTGCTTAACTGCCGTGTTCGGGATGGGAACGGGTGTGACCAGCGCGGAAGTGTCACCAAGACACTGTGTTTTTTGTATTTTGAATGCAAGGAATCAACGTCAGCAAGCACGGCTTCGTGCTTCAGTGATGGTAAGAGCGACGACTTATTAGTACGGCTCGACTTCAACCCTTGCGGGCCTTCCATCTGCCGCCTATCGACCAGATAATCTCTCTGGAGTCTGCGAAATCTGATCTTGGGTGAAGTTTCACGCTTAGATGCTTTCAGCGTTTATCTTCGCCGAACGTTGCTACCCAGCGCTGCCCCTGGCGGGACAACTGGTACACAAGAGGTTCGTGCTTCTCGGTCCTCTCGTACTAGAGAAGCGTACCCTCAAATTTCAACGCCCATAGTGGATAGGAGACCGACAATTTTGTTGCTTTGCGAACCACATTTCATTACAACCATTGCTCACGTGGCGACGCGCCATTTCTGACGTGCTCTGCATATCGCTATGCAGTTCGGACTATATCTTCATCGCTGGGTAGCGATGTTCGACGTAGAGTCTCTGAGGGTGTTCATACGATGTGGGTACGTACCACGAACTTCCCTGCTGATTGTCTGCACTCGACGCATTGTTACGCGACACTCGTCCCGTAGCGCGAGATACTTTGGGACTTCTTCTCTTAGAGAAGCCCGGTCAGAGTTTCCAGCATATAGTCGAATTTTAAGACAGCACAGTTTACTGTCTCACGACGTTCTGAACCCAGCTCACGTACCGCTTTAATTGGCGAACAGCCAAACCCTTGGGACCTTCT
>JACQSM010000046.1 GCA_016205965.1 Candidatus Uhrbacteria bacterium | reverse complement strand
GTGCAGCAGCAAGAACGTCTGGAGCACGATCCAGTCGCAGATTCTCGCGACCCTCACCGCCATCAACGTCGCCGACGTCGTCGAGCAGCGCGTCCGCATCTGATATGACCGCCGCCGTCAAAAAAATCGACGTCTCGCGCCGCCTCTACGACCAGGCCGACGAGCGCCCGGTGAAATACGCCGCGCCGGCGGGTTTGACGCGCGAGTTGGTGATGGAAATTTCGCGGACCAAGAATGAGCCCGAATGGATGCTCGAAAAACGGCTCAAGGCCTTCGATCTGTTCATCAAGACGCCGATGCCGTCGTGGGGTCCGCCGCTCGACGGACTCGATCTCGATCGGATCATCTATTTCGTCCGGCCCGACGCCGTCGAGTCGCGCAAATGGGAAGACGTGCCGCCGGAGATCCGCCGGACCTTCGACCGCCTGGGGATTCCCGAGGCCGAAGCCAAGGTGCTTTCGGGCGTCGGCGCCCAGTATGACTCCGAAATCGTCTACCATAACTTGAAAAAGGAGTGGGAAGACAAGGGCGTCATTTTCGAGAACATGGACGTGGCCGTGCAGAAATATCCGGAGCTGGTCAAAAAGCATTTCATGACCGACTGCATCCCGATTCACGATCACAAGTTCATCATGCTCCACGCCGCGGTCTGGAGCGGCGGGACGTTCATTTACGTGCCGCCGGGGGTCAAGGTCGGCTTTCCTTTGCAGGCCTACTTTCGAATGAACGCCGAACGCGGCGGCCAATTCGAACACACCTTGATCATCGTCGACCAGGGCGCCTCGGTCGAGTATATCGAAGGCTGCTCGGCGCCGCGTTTCAACGCCAGCGCCCTGCATGCCGGCTGCGTCGAGCTGCACGTGAAAGAAGGCGCCAAGATCACCTACTCGAGCATCGAGAATTGGAGCAAAAACACCTTCAACCTGAACACCAAGCGGGCGGTGGTCGACAAAGACGGTACGGTCGTCTGGCTGAACGGCAACATGGGCAGCGGCCGGACCATGCTCTATCCGTGCAGCGTGCTGCGCGGCGCCGGCGCCAAGTCCGACAGCCTCGGCGTCGCCTTCGCCGGGCCGGGCCAGATTCAGGACACCGGCGCCAAGGTGATCCACGCGGCGCCGCACACCTCCTCGACCATCCGGGCCAAGAGCATCAGCCGGGGCGGGGGCGTCTCGACCTATCGCGGCCTGGTGCGCGTCACCCGGGCCGCCGCCGGCACCAGCTCGAGCGTCCATTGCGACGCCCTGATCATCGACGGCAAATCGGTCTCGAATACGTATCCGTTTTCGCGCGTCGACACCGACGACGTCAACGTGGTCCATGAGGCGACCGTCGGCAAGATCGGCGAGGAGGAAATTTTTTATCTGATGAGCCGCGGCCTGACCCAGGAGCAGGCGATGAAAACGGTCGTCAGCGGATTCATCGATCCGGTGGTCAAGCGGCTGCCGCTCGAATACGCGGTCGAGCTAAACAAACTGATCGAACTCGAGATGGAAGGCGCCGTCGGCTAAGCATATGAAGACCAAAGAATCGTCCTACAATTACGGCCTCAACATCTTCTTCAATCCGAAGGAGGTTCCCGAACCTTCGGCCGTTTTCGCGTTGCCCGAAGTCATCGGCGCCGTGCATATGACGCCGCTGCCCGAGGGCGATGGCGTCCTGGTGCATATTCCCAAGGCTGATTACGAAGACACCGTGCGCATTCGTCTCAACGGTTCCTGCCGGATCGTCATCGCCGTCGAGGCGGGCACCACGGTGACGTTGCTCGAAGAGGGCCGGGCCGGCAGTTTATCGATCGATCTCGATGTTGCGGCCGGCGCCGATGTGCGCTATATCGCGCTGCGCAGCGGCGGCGTCGAATTCGCCCGGCGCCGCGCCGCCGTGGCCACCGATGCCAAGCTGGCCTGGACTACCGCGCACATCGGCGCAAAATTTGCCTATGGCCGCACCTCGACCCGTTTGACGGGCCGCGGTTCTTCGGTGCGCGAACGCGCCATGTATCTGGGCGCTGACGGCGATTGCTTTGACCTCCATTCCGAGGTCGTCCATGAAGCCGATGCCAGCGTTTCCGACCTGCTGACGCGCGGCGCGCTCGCCGGCCGGTCCAAGGCGATCGTGCGCGGCCTGGTGCGCATCCCCGAGGGCACCCGCGCTTGTATCGGCAAGCAGAAAGAAGATACCCTGCTCTTGGGACCGGATGCCGAAGTCGACGCCGTGCCGATGCTCGAAATCGGTACCGATGACGTCCGTTGCGGCCACAGCGCTTCGACTTCGCAACTCGACGACGAAAGCCTTTTCTACCTGATGTCGCGCGGTCTCGATCGTCGCGCCGCCGGCCAAGCCGTCGTTGAAGGATTCTTCGCGCCGGTGCTCGAAGACTGCGGCGAAGCTTTCCGCGCCAGCCTCGGATTAAAGATTGCCCGGATCGTATGATGACCGCCGTCAAAAACGCGTCTGGCGGCATGGCCACGCCCTGGTCGAAGG
This sequence comes from Candidatus Uhrbacteria bacterium, assembly GCA_016205965.1. Taxonomy (GTDB): domain Bacteria; phylum Patescibacteriota; class Patescibacteriia; order SG8-24; family SG8-24; genus JACQSM01. The sequence continues at coordinate 12,365 of JACQSM010000046.1, read as the reverse complement.
CGCGGGCCGACTTCCCTTTGTATACCAACGGCCGGCGAAAGATCGCCTACCTCGATTCGGCCGCGTCTTCGCTGACGCCCGAACCGGTGCTCGCGGCCATGGACGCCTACTACCGTGAATGCCGGGCCAACGTCCATCGCGGCATGTATGCCGAGTCCGAAGACGCCGGCGCCCGCTACGACGGGGCCCGCGAAAAAATCGCCGCTTTCCTGCGGGCGGCGGCCGACGAGATCGTCTTCACCCGCGGGACCACCGAGTCGCTCAATCTTTTGGCGTATTCTTTGAGCCGCAAGCTCGGCCCCGGCGACGAGGTCGTCATCTCGATCATGGAGCATCATGCCAACCTGGTACCCTGGCAGCAGCTGGCCAAGGAGAGGGGATTCGCCCTCGAGTTCATCCCGCTCGCGGCCGACCTGACGCTCGACATGCGGGCGGCTCGGGCGCTGATCACCCCCAAGACGAAGATCGTCAGCGTCACCTACGCCTCGAATGTCCTCGGCACCGTCGTTCCGGTTCGCGAACTCGCCGACCTGGCCCATGCCGTCGGCGCGGTCATGATCGTCGACGCTGCTCAGGCCGCCGGTCATCGCCCGATCGACGTCCGCGAACTCGATTGCGATTTTCTGGCGCTCTCGGGCCACAAGATGCTCGGACCGACCGGCATCGGCGTGCTGTACGGCAAGCGCGGCCGCCTCGAGGCGTTGCCGCCGTTCATGTTCGGCGGCGACATGATCCTCGACGTCCGCAAGGAAGACTCGCTCTGGAACGAAGTGCCGTACAAGTTCGAGGCCGGCACGCCCAACATCGCCGGCGCCATCGGCCTGGGCGCGGCCATCGACTATCTGGGCAAGCTCGGCCTCGACGCCGTCCGGAGCCACGAACGCGAGATCACCGACTACGCCCTGGCGGCCCTGGCGAAGATTCCGGGCGTCACGGTTTACGGACCGCCGTCCGGCAGCGACCGCGCCGGGTTGGTTTCGTTCACCATCGAGGGCGTCCATCCGCACGACGCCGCCACCGTCTTCGACCGCCAGGGCGTATGCGTGCGCGGAGGCCATCATTGCGCCATGCCGCTCTTGCGCGAGCTCGGCCTCAACGGCACCTTGCGGGCCAGCTTCGGCGTCTACACCGCGCCAGAGGACGTCGACGCGCTCGTCGCCGCCATCATCAAAACAAAAGCCATCTTCAACGTATGACCGATATCGCGCACGATATGATTCCGGAGGCGGCTTCGGCCGCGGAGGAAATCTATAAAGAGAACATCCTCGACCATTATCGCCACCCGCGAAACCGCGGCGCTTTTTCGCCGTGCGCCTTCAAACACCGCGAGATTAACGCCAGCTGCGGCGACGATCTCGAGCTGTTCGTCGATCTGGCCGATGGCAAAATGCGCAAAGTAGCCTTCGAGGGCCGCGGCTGCGCCGTGAGCATCGCGGCGGTTTCGATGCTCACCGAACATGTCGCCGGCATGACCCTGGCCGAGATCGAAAAACTCGGCAAAGACGCCATGCTCGGGCTCCTGGGCATTCCCGTCGGCCCCTCGCGATTGAAATGCGCCTTGCTCGGCCTGAAGACTCTTCAAAACGGCATCGCCGCCCACCGTACCGCTTTATGAATTCCTTGCGCATCGAAAATTTGCATGTCAGCCGCGAAGGCAAAGAGATCGTCAAAGGCGTCAGCCTGACCATCCGGCCCGGCGAGGTTCACGCGCTCATGGGACCGAACGGTTCGGGCAAGAGCTCGCTGGCCAACGCCCTCATGGGCCATCCGAAGTACGCCATTACCGCCGGTAGCATCGTCCTCGACGGCGCGGACATCACCAAGGCCGCTCCCGACGTCCGCAGCCGGGCCGGGTTGTTTTTGTCGATGCAATATCCGCCGGAGATCGCCGGCGTCATGGTCTCGAATTTTCTGCGCACGGCCGTCAATGCGACCCGCGCCAAGCCCTACAACGTCGTCGAATTCCATCGGTTGCTGAAGGAAAAGATGGCCGAACTCAAGATCGACGCCGTTTTCGGCGGCCGCAGCCTCAACGAGGGTTTTTCCGGCGGCGAAAAAAAGCGGGCCGAAATCCTGCAGATGATGATGTTGAATCCTAAATACGCCGTTCTCGACGAGACCGATTCCGGCCTCGACGTCGACGCCCTCAAGATCGTCACCGACGGCATCAACGCCGCCCGCGGCCGCATGGGCGTTTTGCTGATCACCCACTACGCCAAGATGCTGTCCCAGGTCGTGCCGGACTTCGTCCATGTCATGTCGGCCGGCGTCATCGTCGCCGAGGGCGGCAAGGAATTGGCCGAACTGATCGAGCGCGGCGGCTACGGCGCTTTCATCGCCTGAACTATGGTCATCAAGCAAGAGATCATCGAAGTGCTCAAGAACTTCATCGATCCGGAACTCGGCATCGACGTCTATACGCTCGGCCTGATTTACGGTGTCGATTTCGACGAGAAAAAACAGGCCGTCAAAATCACCATGACTTTTACCACGCCGATGTGTCCGTACGGTCCGCAGATGGTCGGCGAACTGCAGTCGCGCTTCCGGGCGCTCGGCATCGACAAGCCCGAGATCGACGTGGTTTTTGATCCGCCGTGGGAGCCCAGCCAGACGGTCCGCGAGATGCTAGGCGTCTGATTTTCCGATATGATGGTCGCGTATGCCCGATGAACACGCGCGGCCGATCGACGAGGTCCTGTCAGCCGCGGAAACCGACCGCGAGCTCGGCCTGACTTCGGCCGAAGCGCGGCGGCGTCTTGAGACCGGCGGCGCCAATGCGCTGCCGGTCGAGGCGCCGCCTTCGTTCGCGCGAAAAATTCTCGTCCAGATCCTGAACGGGCTTAATCTGGTGCTTTTAGCCGCAGCCGGGATCTCCGTCAGTCTCGGCCAGAAAAGCGATGCCATCGGCATTCTTCTGGCCGTGGCCATCGACGTCGTCATCGGCGTGGTCGAGGAGCGCAAGGCGGAGCGGGCCATCGCCAAGCTCGGCGATCTGATCGTCCGCGAGTCGACGGTCGTCCGCGACGGCATGGTGATGCGGGTGCCGAGCGTCGAGGTCGTTCCCGGAGATATCATGCTGTTCGAGGAGGGCGACCGCGTCGCGGCCGATGCCCGGCTGGTCGAGATCCGCGATTTCGCGACCGACGAATCCTCGCTCACCGGCGAGTCCTCGCCGGTCGTGAAGTCGGTCGATGCCGTGGCCGCGAAGACGGCCGTTCCCGACCGCGTCAACATGGCATGGATGGGCACGGCGGTGGTCCGGGGCCGCGCCCGGGCCGTGGTCGCGGCCACCGGAGCGCGCGCGGAATTCGGCAAGATCGCCGGTTCGCTCGTCGATATCACCCGGCGGAAGACGCCCTTCGAGGCCCGCGTCGATCGCCTGGGGCGCCGCCTGGCCCTGGCGACGATCGTCATTTCCGCGCTGGTTTTTGTTTTAGGGTCGCTGCGCGGCTTTCCGCTCATCGACATGTTTTTCTTTTCGGTGGCCCTGGTCGTTTCGATCATTCCGGAAGGGCTGCCGGCGGTGCTCGCCATCGTCCTGGCCATCGGCGTACGCCGCATGGCCCGCCGCAACGCCATCGTCCGTCATTTGCCGTCGGTCGAAACGCTCGGCGTCGCCGACGTGATCTGTTCCGACAAGACGGGCACGATCACCGAAAACAAGATGACCGTGCGGCGGATTTTTTCGGCCGGGTTTTCGATCGACGTGAGCGGCGAGGGCTGGATGCCGCGGGGCGAATTCACAGTCGGCGGCCGGCGGGTGATGCCGGCGGAAATTCCGGCGCTCGACCGGCTGCTCGCGGCCGCGGCCCTGTGTCCGACCGCCTCGATCGAATGGCACGGGGAAGAAGCCGTGGTCATCGGCGAACCGACGGAGGCGGCCCTGCTGACGCTGGCCGCCAAAGGCGGCTTCGAGCGCGAAGCGATGCGGTCGTCGCATGCGCGCATCGACGACCTGCCGTTTTCGTCGCAGCGCAAGTATCGGGCCGTGCTTGAAGACGCCGCCGACGTACATGGGGTCCGTTCGCGCGGCCTCTTCGTCGTCGGCGCGTATGAAGTCATCATGGAAAGATCGGCAAGCGCGCACATGGATGGTACGCGCCGTCCGCTCGACGCCGGCCTCGTGCGGCAGTTCGACGACGCGCATCAGGCGATGGCCCGGCAAGCGCTGCGCGTCCTGGCGGTGGCGGCGAAGCCGATGCCTCGGGATCAAGAGTCCATCGGCGACGGCGATGTCGGCGATCTGACCATCCTCGGCATCGTCGGCATGATCGACCCGCCGCGGCCCGGCGTCGCCGGGGCGATCGAACGCTGCCGGCAGGCCGGCATCAGAGTCATGATGCTGACCGGCGATCACCGGGAAACCGCCGCCGCGGTGGCCAAAGAGATCGGCCTGCTGCCGAAGCGAGGTTCGGCCGGCGCCGTTCTCACCGACGCCGAGGTCGCCGGCATGTCCGACGCGGATTTCCGCAAGGCGGTCGCCAAGGCCGCGGTCTTCGCGCGCGTCTCGCCGGCGACCAAGCTGCGCATCGTGCGCGTCCTCGAAGAGCAGGGGCACACGGTCGCCATGACCGGCGACGGCGTCAACGACGCGCCGGCGCTGAAACAGGCCTCGATCGGCATCGCCATGGGCATCGCCGGCACCGACGTCGCCAGGGAGGTTTCGGAGATGGTCCTTGCCGACGATAACTTCGTTTCGATCGTGGCGGCGGTCGAGGAGGGGCGAGTGGTCTTTCGCAACGTCAAACAGACGGTCGCCTATCTTTTCACGACCAATATCGGCGAGGCGGCGACGATCGTCGCCGGCATGGCGCTCGGCATGCCGCTGCCGCTTCTGCCGGCGCAGATCCTCTGGCTCAATCTGGTCACCGACGGTTTTCCCGACGTCGCCTTGGCCGTCGAGCCGACCCGCCAGGACGCCTTGGCCGAACCGCCGCGGCCGAGAAAAGCGCCCATCATCACGAAAAACACCTGGCTGATCGCCGTCTTCGCCTCGGTGACGATGTGCGCCGGCACCCTCGGCTTGTTCGCGGCCTATCTGCCGTACGGCCTGGCCTACGCGCAATCGGTCGCTTTCACCTGCATGGCGATGTTCCAGCTCTGGAACGTTTTTGCCATGCGTTCGGCCCGCGAGTCATTGGCGCATCTCGGCATATTCACCAACCCGGCGGTAACGGCGGCGGTCGCGATTTCGCTTGCCTTGCAGCTCGCCGTTCTCTATGTCCCGGGGCTGGCCCAGGCGTTTCGGACGGTTCCGTTGAGTGCCGGCGATTGGCTGGTGATCATTCCGGTGTCGGCAACGAGCCTCGTCGTGGTCGAAACGTACAAAATATTCGTTCGCCGCGGCATCGTACCTCGGGAGTGGCTGTAGGCGGAGCCGATGTTGACGGTCGGCGAAAGTGGCACTATGGTGACGGGCAGCGTTCTTTCAAGAGGAGGATCGCATGCCCGCTTTTGATCTGGAACGAGCCGCCCGGTTCATCTATCACTCCAACCTGATGGAGTTCGAGGATTCGCGCCTGGCGCCGCCGCTCGACGAGATTCGCCGCCAGCTGGCCGCAAACCCGAGGCCGCTGCACGGCCATGCCGGCAGCCTCTGCGACGTCATGGAACTGGCCGCCGACAAGATGACGCTCCATCGCGGCGACCTGCGCCAATGGCAGCGCCAGGTGGTCCGCGAGCATATCGCCCTCGAGGCCGGCGTGAAGCCGGAGGAAAGCCTGCCGCCCGAGCTGGCCGCCAAGGTCGGCTGGGAGCGCGACGGCAACCTCTCTCAAGGCAAAATCGGCGTCGATCACGCCCAGATCGACGTCCTGCTGGAGCGGTTCATTCAGGCTCACCGGAAGTTCCTGTCTGAAGAAGCCTGGTCGGCACCGGATGTCATCGACTTCGCCGCCGACAGCCATCGCGTCTTCGAGCGGATTCATCCGTTCTGGGACGGCAACGGCAGGATCGGCCGGTTGGCCGTCAATTACATCCTGGCCTTCTACGGCCTGCCGATCGCGGTCTTTCCGTCCGACGAGCGCGACAGCCTGTACGTCCCGGCCGTGACCGCGGCCGACGACGGGCCCATGCGCGCCTACCTGCGTCGCTGCCTGCCCGAGGGCGTGGCCGCGGTCGGATTCCCGTGAGAACGTGCAAACGCAACGAACGATCGTTCAACAGCGAAGGAGAGGTCAATGAATCGCAAAGAGTTGAGGGAAGTCATCACGGTCTTGACGGCCCGTCAGGAACGCGAACGCGATGAGATGCTCGCCGAATATTCCGCGGTCGTGCCGCGTCTCGGCGACCTCTATCGGCGCAGCTGCGGGGCGGGCTTCGATGCCCTCTACGCCGATCGCAAGGTCGAGGTTTTGACCGAGCGGCTTTTTGCGGGGAAGGCGAAGGATCCTCTTCTCCGGCCCGAGGATTTCGCCGGGATCATATCGGCCTTCGCGGTCAGCGTCGCGGCTCCGGCCGGATCGGAAGACCAGCGCGCGTTCGTGGAAGCCGCGTGGCGTCTCGACGCCTCTGCCGCCGTCTCGGCGCGTCTGCTCGATGAATGGACGCCGGAAGGGTGGACGCTTCGGCTCGAGTCGATCGAGCTCGCGGCCAAGCTTCGCGGCGTCACGAAGGTCGAGGTTGCGAACAGCGATCAGCGGATGTGCGAAGTCCTGCGGAGCGCCTACACGGCCGAGCGCTATCGGGAAATTGCGGCGAACAGGAACGCGGCGGCCACGGATCCCGACCGGCAGATCGACGATATCTTCTGGCCGCTCTATCGCGGCACGATGGGGCTCGTGGGCGAAGGCGGCGCCCTCGGCCGAACGCCGCCCGACGATTTCGTCCGGCGCTCATTCGAGGAAGAACTCGGTTCGGTGCTCGAGGCGCAGCGCCGCGTCCGGGAGCAGCGCCTCGAGCGCGAGATGATGCAGGTCTGGCCCGCGCCGGTCATGTACTGACTGCGGCTGAAAAACCGTCCCCCGGCTATCCCAAAACTCCCATATGAGCGGGAGTTTTTTCTTTTAGCCCGTCACCCTGAACTCAGGCGGATGTACTTGCAGCCTGTTCGTGTGTATACTATCGCCAGCCGCGCCACGGGACGGGAGCGGTTGCTTCTATGCGAGTACTCATGTTCGGCTGGGAATTCCCGCCGTTCAACAGCGGGGGACTGGGCGTCGCCTGCGAAGGCTTGCTTCGCGGACTGACCGCCGAGGGCGCCGATGTGACCTTCGTGCTGCCCAGAACGGTGCCGGTTGAAACCGCCGCCGGGCGCTTGGTGTTCGCCGATGAGGGCATCGTCGAGGACGGCGCGGTCACGGCTCTGGCCGCCAAGACGCTGCTGTCGCCGTATCTTTCGGCCACGCTCTACTCTTCGCTCCGGGCCAAATTCGGCGCCGGCTTCTCGAACGATCTTTTCGAAGAAGTCGCGCGCTACGCGTTGCGGGCCGAGTCCATCGCCGCCAAAGAATCATTCGACGTCATCCATGCCCATGACTGGCTTTCGTTTCCGGCGGCGCTCGAGGCCAAGCGGATCAGCGGCAAACCCCTGGTCGTTCACGTTCATGCCACCGAATACGATCGCACCGGCAACCTGTCACCCGACGGCCGCATCGTCGAGATCGAACGCGCCGGCCTCGAAGCCGCCGACCGCATCATCGCCGTCAGCGAGTTCACCCGGCGCAAGATCGTCGACGCCTACGGCGTGTCGGCGCAGAAGATCGACGTGGTGCACAACGCCATCGACGAGCCCGAGCCTTCGTTGGGCAGAGCCGTGCTCGACGGCCTGCGGGCATCGGGAAAAAAGATCGTCTTGTTCGTCGGGCGCTTGACGCTGCAGAAGGGGCCCGATTATTTCGTCCGGGCGGCGCATAAAGTTTCGCTGCTCTGTCCCGAAGCCGTCTTTGTCGTCGTCGGCTCGGGCGAGATGCAGCGCCGCATGATCGAGGATGCCGCCAATCTCGGCATCGCCGACCGGATGCTCTTCACCGGCTTCCTGCGCGACCGCGAATTGGCCCGGGTGTATCGGGCGGCCGACGTCTTCGTCATGCCGTCGGTGTCCGAACCGTTCGGCATCACCTGCCTGGAGTCGCTGGCCCACGGCGTACCGGCGGTGATATCGCGCCAATCGGGCGTAGCCGAGGCCGTCGGCCATTGCCTCAAGACCGACTTTTGGGATGTCGACGACATGGCGGCGAAAATTTTGTCGGTGCTGCGCTACCGGGCCCTGGCCGCCGACATGGCCGACAACGGCCGCAAGGAATCGGGCCGTTTCACCTGGCAGATCGCGGCCAAGAAATGCCTCGAAACGTACCGCAAGGCGGCCGAGAAAGCCAAGGAGGTTCTGCTCAAGGAAGTCTGACTTATGCCGGCCGTCTGTTTTTATTTCCAGGTCCACCAGCCTTTCCGCGTCAAACGCTATTCGGTGTTCGACATCGGCGGCAATCACGAATATTTCGACGACGACACCGAATCGAACCGCAACAACCGCCGGATCATCGAGAAGGTCGCCGCCAAATGCTATCGGTCGGCCAACGCCACCATCCTCGAATTGCTTCGCCGCCATCCCGAATTTAAAGTCAGCTATTCGATGAGCGGCGTCTTCCTCGAACAGCTCAAGCGATATTGTCCCGACGTGCTGGCCTCCTTTCAGGCGCTGGCGGCGACCGGCCGGGCCGAGTTCCTTTCCGAGACGTACTACCACTCGCTGGCCAGCCTCTATGACGAGAATGAATTTAGCGAGCAGGTGCTCCAGCATCGCCGGCTGATCGAACAGCTCTTCGGCGTCAGGCCGACCGTGTTCCGCAACACCGAGCTGATCTACTCGAACGAAATCGCGGCCATGGTCCGGCGGATGGGCTTCAAGGGGATGCTGGCCGAAGGCGCCGACCATATTCTGGACTGGCGCAGTCCCAACTTCGTCTATGGCGCGAAGGACGGCGATGAAAAGTTCGGCTTGCTGCTCAAAAACTACCGCCTTTCGGATGACATCGCCTTCCGTTTCTCGTCGCGCGGCTGGTCCGAGTGGCCGCTGACGGCGCCGAAGTTCGCCAAATGGGTCAACGAAGTCAACGGCAACGGCGTGACCGTCAACCTGTTCATGGATTATGAAACGTTCGGCGAGCACCAATGGGCCGAAACCGGCATCTTCGATTTTTTGAGAGCGCTGCCGGCGGAAATCCTGCGCCACCCCGACAATGCTTTCGCCACGCCCTCGGAAGTGCTGGCCGCGCATCGACCGGTCGGCCGAATTGATGTACCCTATCCTATGTCATGGGCCGACGTCGAACGCGACCTCTCGGCCTGGCGCGGCAATCGCATGCAGGATACCGCTTTGGAATCGATCTACCGGCTCGGGGCCGAGGTCCGAGCCTCGGGCGACAAAGGTCTGCTCGACGACTGGCGCAAGCTCCAGACCTCGGACCACTTCTATTACATGTGCACCAAATGGTTTGCCGACGGCGACGTGCACAAGTATTTCAATCCTTACGAATCACCCTACGACGCGTTCATTCATTACATGAACTCGCTGCAGGACGTGACGATGCGAACGAAAGGAGGTGTACACGCATGAAAATGACCCTCAAAGGGGAAGACGCCAAAAAATTCCTGAAGAACGTCGAGCCCGAATGGAAAGCGTTCTGGTTCCACATGGGCGCCGCCGTCAAGAACATGCGCGAGTTCGAGCGCGAACTGCGCAAGAGCTCCGAGCGGACGTTCAGGCACCACGTGACTTCGGCCAAGAACGATTTTTCGATCTGGACCAAGGACGTCATCGGCGATCAGATGCTGGCCGAGAGCCTCAAGGCCGTCAAAACCGCCAAGGAGGCCGCCGATAAGGTAGAGAAGCGGATCGCGGAGCTCGAGACGGCCGTAAAAAAGTTGGCCGACGCCGCCGCCAAGGAAGCCAAGAAGAGGTCGGCCAAAAAATAACCGAGTCGGGAAATCCGGCCGTGGTGTATACTGGTCATAGTATTTCCCGCTTTCCATGCCCCGTTCACTGGTTGCCGGCAACGGAACGACGTTAGTGCTTTTCGACGACGCCGCGCGCATCCGCGACCTCTTTTATCATTACGTCGGCCAGGAGAATCACGTCGCCGGACATCCGCACCGCCTGGGCATCTGGATCGACGGGGCGTTCTCCTGGATCGAGCGCGGTCCGGAGTGGCGCTTCGAGTACGGCTACGAGCACGAGACCATGATCGGCGCCATCACGGCGCGAAATGACCGGCTGGGCATCGAGATCCTGTTCAACGACTGCGTCTACAACGAAAAGGACATCGTGCTGCGCAAGATGACGGTCCGCAATCTGCGGCTCGAACGGCGCAGCGCGCGCTTGTTCATGCACGCCGAGTTCCAGATCGCCGAATCCGGCGTCGGCAACACCGTCTACTACGACCCGCGGGAGAAATTCGTCGTCCACTACAAGGGGCGGCGGGTTTTTCTCGTCAACGGCCGGGTCGACGAGGACGGCATCGCCGACTACGCCACCGGCGCCTGCCATTTCGCCGGCATGGAGGGCACCTGGCGCGACGCCGAAGACGGCGAGCTTTCCAAGAACTCGGTCCAGCACGGTTCGGTCGACTCGACCGTGGCCTTCCACTTCGCCCTCGACGGCGAAGACTTCAAGACCGTCTACTATTGGATCGCCGTCGGCACCAGCGTGGTCGAGGCCCAGGGTTTGGACCGCTACGTCTTGAGCAAGAAGCCGGCGCACCTGATGGAAACGACCAAGGATTTTTGGCGCGCCTGGGTCAACAAGCGCAACTTTTCATTTCAGGGGCTGTCGCCGGATCTGGTCGATCTGTTCAAAAAATCCCTGCTGATCGTCAAGACGCATGTCGACAACAAAGGCGCGATCATCGCCGCCGGCGATTCCGACATGCTTTCGCACGGCCGCGACACCTATTCGTACATGTGGCCGCGCGACGGCGCTTTCGTTTCTTTGGCCCTCGACAAGGCCGGATACTTCGAATCGACGCACATGTTCTTCGACTTCTGCAACGAAGTCATCATGCCCGAAGGATACATGATGCATAAATACCTGTGCGATCGCTCGTTGGGCAGTTCCTGGCATCCCTGGGTCGGCGAAGAGGGCCATGCGCATCTGCCGATCCAGGAGGACGAGACCGCCCTGGTGCTCTACGCGCTCTGGAACCACTACGACAAGAAGCGCGATCTCGAATTCATCGAATCGATCTACAATTCGTTCATCAAGAAGGCGGCGGATTTCCTGGTCGACTATCGCCACGCCTCGACCGGCCTGCCGCGGCCGTCGTACGACCTCTGGGAGGAGCATCGCGGCATCTTCACTTTTTCGTGCGCCGCGACGTTCGGCGGGCTGACGGTCGCCGCCGATTTCGCCAAGCTTCTGGGCAAGACGCGGGAAGCGGGCCGCTATCGCCGGGCCGCCGAGGAAATCAGGGCCGGCATCCTCGAACATCTTTGGGATCCCGCGAAAGGCCATTTTTACAAGCGCGTCCGCTGGACCGAAAGCGGCGTGAAGAAGATCGACGCCTCGGTCGACGCATCGTCCGCGTACGCGATTTTCAGGTTCGGCGTCCTGCCGGCGACCGACCCGAAGGTCGAGAGCGCCATGCGCGTTTTCAAGGAAAAACTGGCCTGGAAGAGCGGTATCGGCGGCTTCGCCCGCTATGAAGGCGACAAATACTACCGGGTGTCCGAGGCCGGGCCGGGCAATCCCTGGATCATCTGCACGCTCTGGTACGCCGACTGGCTGATCGCCAAAGCCGAGAAGGAATCGGATTTCAAAGAAGTCATCGACGTGTTGCGCTGGGTGCGGGCCCGGGCCGGCGATTCCGGCATCCTTTCGGAACAGTTTCATCCCGACACCGGCGAGCCGAAGTCGGTCGCCCCGCTCACCTGGAGCCATGCCGCCTACGTCTTGACGGTCGTCGAATATCTTGAAAAGTTGGAGGAGTTGGGCATCTGCGACTCGTGTCTGCCGATTTAACGGCTGGGTTAAATCTACCGGAGTCGCGGAGCTTTCTTCATATCTATGCGCATTACCGCACAAGGACGCGAGCCGGATAAAATCGTCTGCGACGTTCTGGTCGTGCCGCTCTTTTTGGATGCGAAGAAGCCGGCCTTCTCGGCCGTTGACGCCGCCATGGGCGGGCTGCTTTCGCGGGTGATCGCTGAAGAGAAGTTCGGCGGTAAAGAAGGCGAGGTCGCCGTCGTCCGAACCGCGGGCATGATCGGCGCCGGAAAGGCGGCGTTGCTCGGCTGCGGCGCCAAGCCGTTCGCGCCGGCGGCCGCGCGTCGCTGGGGTTCGCGGGCCGCGATGGCCGCCCGCGGCAGCCGGGCCAAGAAGGTCGCTCTGGCGGTGCCCGAATGCGCCGATGCCGCGGCGCTCGCCCAGGCGC
>JACQSM010000044.1 GCA_016205965.1 Candidatus Uhrbacteria bacterium | reverse complement strand
GCGCGGGCCCAGACGGGTGAAGAGATACGCTCGTTCGCCGCCGATCTCACGGTCGGCAGCGACGGCGTCTTGAACGTCACCGAGCGCATCGATTATTTTTTCCCCGGGCCGCGCCACGGCATCTATCGCGATATTCCGACGCTCTATGTCACCGATGACGGCCGGCGTTTTCGCATCCCGCTGTCCGGATTTTCCGTCACGAAGGCCGACGGTTCGCCCTGGCGCTTCGAGGTGCAGAGCAATGACGTCGGCGTCCGCGTCAAAATCGGCGATCCGAACCTGACGGTGAGCGGCGACCAGGCTTACATCATCAGCTACCGGGCCTCGGGCGCCCTGCGGTACTTCAGCGACCACGACGAGCTGTACTGGAACGCCACCGGCAACGATTGGACCGTGCCGATCCGCCGGGTCACGGCGATCATCAAATTGCCGTCCGGCGTGCCGAGCGATACGGTGCAGCGGCAATGTTTCACCGGCGCCAAGGGCTCGACCAGTCACGACTGTCTTATCGGCGCGACCGGCGGCACGACGCATATCGCCGCCGCCGGGCCGCTGACCGTCGTCGTCGGCTGGCCGCCCGGTTTCGTGGCCAAGCTCGAAGCCGAGCAGGAGAAGCTGCTGCCGGTATTCGTGCCCTATCTTTGGCCGCTCCTGGTCGGCGCGATCTTCTTCGTCCTGTGGTGGAAACGCGGCCGCGACATCGGCGGCCGGGGCACGGTCATGGTCCAGTACGAGCCTCCGGAGCATTTGTCGCCGGCCGAGGTCGGCGTACTCATGGACCAGCGGGCCGATATCCGCGACATCACTTCGACCATCGTCGACCTGGCGGTTCGCGGTTATATCAAGATCCGCGAGATCGAAAAGAAAGGCCTGCTTTTCAAGAGCAAAGATTACGAACTCGTCAAAATGAAGGATTTCAGCCTGGATGCGGGTCTCAAGCCGCACGAGAAGAAGATTTTGGAGGTTGTTTTCGGACTGCTGCCGCAAGTCAGCCTGTCGTCGCTGAAGACCCAGCACGCTTTTCATCTCGAGCTTAGCGGCATCAAGTCGAAACTCTACGGCCAGCTGGTCGCGGCCAAGCTGTTTCCGAGCAATCCCGAGACGGTGAAAATCTACTATGGTTTGGCCGCCGCCGCCGTCCTCGGTCTTAGCTTTTTCGGTCTCAAGGCGATGTTGCCGGCGGGCGCCTCCGACGCCATCGGCGTCCGCGTCTGGGTTCCCTTCATTTTAACGGTCATCATTTGCGCGGCATTCGTGCCGTTGATGCCGCGGCGCACGCCCGAGGGCATGTTGGCCTTCGAACACGCCAAAGGCTTCAAGGATTATCTGGCCACGGCCGAGAAGTACCGGCTGCAATGGCAGGAGAAAGAGCATGTCTTCGAGATGTTCCTGCCCTATGCCATGGTGCTGGGCGTCGCCGACAAGTGGGCCAAGACGTTCGCTGATCTCGGTCTGCCGCCGCCGAAGTGGTACGAGGGTTCCGGCATGGGACCGGGCGCCTTCAATGCCGCCGCTTTCGTCACGACGATGCATTCGCTCGATTCTTCAGTCAATGCGGCCATGGTCTCGGCACCGTCCCAATCATCGGGCGGCAGCGGTTTCGGCGGCGGCAGCTCCGGCGGAGGCGGCGGCGGAGGCGGCGGGGGATCGTGGTAATGCGTGCTTATGACTGATGAAAAAATTCGGGAAATTTTTGCGCAAACCAAGACGATCGCATCCGTGGGTTTGTCGTCGAATCCGGCCCGGCCCAGCTTCGGCGTCTGCAAGTATCTGCAGTCGAAAGGCTACCGCATAATCCCGGTGAATCCGAACGAAACCGAAGTCCTGGGCGAGAAATCCTACCCCGATTTGAAATCGGTGCCGGAAAAAATCGACCTGGTGCAGATCTTTCGCAAACCGGAGTTCGTTCCGGCGATCGTCGACGACGCCATCGCCGTCGGCGCCAAAGTCGTCTGGATGCAAGACGGCGCCGGTAATCCCGACGCCGCCGCACGGGCCGAAGCTGCGGGCACGGTCGCCGTCGTCGACGACTGCATGATGCGCCAGCATCGGCGTTTGTATCGTTGATGGCCGAAAAAAAGGAGAAAGAAGAGTGCCCCGCCGACGCGCGGGGCACGTTGTGTTTCACGATGGGGCGCGCACGTCGCTCTTCTCGACGCCCGTGATCTCGAACCCGGGCGGCGCGGCGAAGGCGAAGTCGTCGTCGACCTCGAACCACCATTTGCCGGCGGCGTTGCGGTTGAGCCAAACCTCTTTTCCGGAGGCCAGCCGCATCCTGGCGCCCCACTTCTCCATGGTCTGGGCTTTGGCCTCGGCCAGGATGACGTCGCGGATCAGCAGGATATGCCTCTCCTGGCGCCAGTTGCAGGGCTTGAACTCGAGCCGCAGGCAGGACTTGCTGGTGTCGGTGTCGAGCGACAGCAGCGGCACCTTGAAACTCAAGCGCGGGCGGCCATTTTTGATCCGGACCCGGACCCGGCCCGAGGCGTCGTAGGTGTCGATCACGTGGTTGGTCCAGGCGTAGGCATAGGCGTTGCCGGGCGTGACCAGGTACCGCGTCTCGCGTTCAAGCTCGATCTCGTAGGGGATGGTCCCCTTGAGGACGCGGCTCATGAGCTCTTGGAGCGTGCGCATCGTTCTCTCCTTTGGGAAAGGTCGGCGTTGTCTGACGCAGTATAGGGATGGGTCGGGGTGGTGTCAAGGCTTTACAAACCGGCCTTAAGCTGCTATGCTCCGTCTTTCACGCATATGAAGTACCCCCTCATCACCTTGAAGGAAGGCCGGGACCGGACCGCGCGGGCCGGGCATCCTTGGATTTTCTCGGGCGCGATCGAGCCGGCCAAGTCCGAGCTCGGCGCCGCCGGGGTCGTCGATGTGCAGGATGCCGCCGGCGTCTTTTTGTGCCGCGGTCTGTTCAGCCCGTCTTCCATGATGGCGGTGCGCGCTTTGACCGCTCGCCAGGATGAGATGGTCAACGGCGAATTCTACGAACGCCGGATCAAGACCGCGCTGGCATTGCGCGAGCAGCTTTTCCCCGTCAAACACACCAACGCCTACCGCCTCATCAACAGCGAAGGTGATTTTTTGCCCGGCTTGGTCGTCGATCGTTACGCCGACATCTTGGTGGTGCAGATCAGCACCGCCGGCATGGAATCGCAGCGCGAAAAGATCGTCGCCGCGCTGACTCGCGTCGTCGCCCCGGCCGGCATCTACGAGCGATCCGACATGGGCGCGCGGCGCGAAGAGAAGCTCGGCGATCAGGTCGGCGTCCTCTTCGGCGAAGTTCCCGACCAGGTCGAAATTCTCGAGAATGGCGCCCGCTTCATGGTCGACGTCAAGAACGGCCAGAAGACCGGCTTTTATCTCGACCAGAAAGAGAACCGCCGCCGCTTGGCCGAACTGACCAAGGGCAAGCGCGTCCTCAATTGCTTCAGCTACACCGGCGGATTTTCGGTCGCGGCCGCCTTGGCCGGCGCCGCCCAGGTGACCAGCGTCGATTCTTCGCGCCCGGCGCTCGAGCTGGCCGAAGGAAATTTCAAAATGAACGGCCTCGACCCCGAGCAGCACGAGTTCATCGTCGCCGACATGTTCGAGTTTCTCGAGGATATGAAGAACGGACAAAAAAAGTGGGACGTCATCGTTCTCGACCCGCCGGCGTTCGTGAAATCGCGCCAGGACATCACCGGCGGACTCAAGGCCTACACCCAGATCAACGAGCTGGCGATGCGCTGCCTGACGCCCGGCGGCATCCTGGCCACTTTTTCGTGCTCGCACCACGTCGGTCTCGACGCCTTCTCGAACATGGTCCATATCGCCGCCTCGCGCGCCAACCGCGCCATGCAAATTCTCGAGACCCGTTTCGCCGCCGCCGACCATCCGGTCTCGGTCCACTTTCCGGAGGGGCATTATTTGAAGGGCTACATAATGAAAGCGGGGGAGTAATGCTTGCTGAAAAAACACCGTCGCGGACGGTGTTTTTTCTTTTCTCCGGCGATGCTACAGTGTCGGCGTTATGCAGCATCTGGCCGCCGCCAAGATCGATTACAAAAAAGAGCTAAACGCCGAGCAATACGCCGTGGTCAGCGGCGGCGACGGGCCGTGCTTGGTGTTGGCCGGAGCCGGTTCGGGCAAAACCCGGACCATCGTCTATCGCGTCGCCTACCTCATAGAGCACGGCGTCCGGCCCGAGGAGATTCTGCTCCTGACCTTCACCAACAAGGCCGCGGCCGAAATGATGTCGCGGATCGCCGAACTGACTGGCGGGGACAGTCACGCTCGCTTCGCTCGGGGACAGTCTCCATGGGGCGGCACCTTCCACTCGATCGCCAACCGGATCTTGCGGGCCTACGGCACGCAGATCGGCTTCACCCCGAACTTCACCATCCTCGACCAGGAAGACAGCCGCGACCTGGTGAAGGCATGCATCCGCGAACTCGGCTACGATAACAAAACCCGGCGCTTCCCCTCGGCCTCGGTCATCCAAAGCGTCTTGAGCTATGCCCGAAACGCCATGCGGCCGCTCGACGAGACCGTCGAGCGCAAGCATCCGGGACTTTCGAAAACTCTCGAAGAGATCGGCCGCGTCGCCGAACTCTACATGCGCAAGAAGCGCCAGGCGAACGCCATGGACTTCGACGACATGCTCGAGCACCTGTCGGAATTGCTGACGCGCGAACCGATGATCCGGGCGGCGCTGTCGCGGCGCTTCCGCTACGTCCTGGTCGACGAATACCAGGACACCAACCGTCTGCAGGCGGCCATCGTCCGCCAGCTCGCCTCGCACCACAACAACGTCCTGGTCGTCGGCGATGACGCCCAGAGCATCTACTCGTTCCGGGCGGCCGAGATCCGCAACATTCTGGATTTCAGCCGCGATTTTCCGGGCGCCAAGACGTTCCGGCTCGAGACCAACTACCGCTCGACGCCGGAGATTCTGAACCTGGCCAACGAGGTCATCGCCAAGAACACCGAGCAATTTCCGAAGGAGCTGCGCAGCGTGCGGCCGCCGGCCGTCAAGCCGATGGTGGCGCCGGCGGCTTCGACCGGGCGCGAGGCCGAGTACGTGGCCGACCGGATCGCCGAGCTGCTCGAGTCCGGGGTGCCGGCCAAGGAGATCGCCGTGCTGTTCCGGGCGGCGCATCATTCGCAGGCGCTCGAGTTCGAACTGATGAAGCGCAACCTGGCCTACGACTACCGCGGCGGCATCCGTTTTTTCGAGCGCGCTCACGTCAAAGACGCCTTGGCCCTGCTGCGCGTCTCCGCCAACATCGTCGACGAGGCCGCTTGGCTGCGGCTCTTAAGAATTCAAACCGGCATCGGCGATGTCTCGGCGGCCAAAGTTTTCGGCCTGATCCGGGCCGAGGGCAGCTTGGCCAAAGTCATCCAGGCGCCGATCGAAATGGCCGTTTCGAACAAGGCGGCCGCCGGCTGGCGCGATCTCCGGGCGCTGCTCGAAGACGCCGTCGCCGCCGAGGGCCGGGCGGCCAGCCTGGTCCGGGCCGTGCTCGATTCGGCCTACGTCGAGTATCTCGAAAACGAATATCCCGATGCCCGCGAGCGCCTCGACGACCTCGAGGAGCTGGCCCGTTTCGCCGAGGGCTACGAAGCGGTCGGGGATTTTTTGGCCGAAATCGCGCTCGACGACGCCAAAGCAAGCGGGCGCAACGCCGGCAAGATCAACGGCGTGGTCCTCTCGACCATCCATCAGGCCAAAGGCCTCGAGTGGGAGGCGGTGTTCATCATTCACCTGAACGATGCCGGTTTTCCGAACCGCCGCGCCGCCGCCGAAGACGGGGGATTGGAAGAAGAACGGCGCCTGTTTTACGTCGCCGTCACCCGGGCCAAGAAACATCTCACTTTGTCATACCCGGCAACGGTCGCCCGCGATTCCTTCGAACTCGCCGGACCGTCGATGTTCCTCGAAGAGATCGATCAGTCATCTCTTGACCGTAGCTTGGTCGACGGCGCGGCGGGAGGGACAGACGATTGGCCGGTCTACGAAGAGCCGGCGATCCAGGCCGGCGACGAATTCGCCGCCATCGCCAAGCGGATGAAAAATGTTCGGAAATAAAAAAGCCCTCACATTTCCGTGAGGGCTGGTCAGACTTTGGGCAGGCCGTGGGTCGCCCGCACCTCGTGCAAGGAGGTGTGCGGATCGATTTCATCGGCGTTTTCGCTGTCGTTGCCGTAGAAGGTGACTTCCGTGGCCACGACCCGCTTGTCGACCGATTCGACGCCGAGAAAGGCGTATCCCTGGTCGACGATCTTGAGCTTGGTGTCCTCGAACTTGGTGCTGTGCATGAGGGTGCCGAGCTGAAGATTGACGCGCTGGCCGAGTTCGCCTTCGTACACTTCGAGGTGCACGCCGGTGTGGAAGTTGCCGGACAGCGTGACCTGGCAGCCGCGCATCATCTTGAGCACCTGCTGGGGCCGCGTCGAAGTGGCGGCGCGGGCCATGTACGGGTGCTTCATGCCCTGCATCAGTCCCGACGACAGGACGAAGTGATGCTTCTTGGGCTCCATGACCACCTTGGCCGCGACAATGGCGTCGAGGTCGGGATGGCACAGGCCCTTCTTGAAGAGCGTCTCTTCGACGGCGCGGCGCAGCCGCTGTTTGATCAGCATGATCATCACCTTGAGCGGCGTGTGGCCGTGCGGCAAGGACCACTCGTCGTGATTGCCGTAGATCATGACGTTCATGAGCAGCGCGTCGGCGATGACCTTCCCGAGTTCGTCCGGGTGCGGCTTGGCGTCCTTGTACTTGGACAGGAGCTGCTGCAGCGGCTTTTCGACGCGGGCCTTGAAGACCTCGATGTTGACGGCGGCGATGCAATCGCCGGCCAGCTCTTCATGGTCGGTGACGTTGGTGCCGGCGATGACCTCGCGCTGGAGCGCCAGATCATGCTTGAGCCCCTGGGTCGAGTCGCCGCAGTTCACCAGTATGGTGGCGCCGCGTTCGAGGATGACCTTGGCCATGCCCAGGAAGAACTTGTAGTCGGTATGGACCGAGCCGGCATGGAAGCAGCAGAAGCCGACCATGCGGACCACGTCCGTCTCGACCGGAGTCGGCGGATAGCGGAGGTTCTCCTTGATCCAGCGCTGGTTGAAGTCCCAGCGGTTGGAGTCCTTGTCGTAGACCAGGCCGGGCCAGGTCTTCAGGGACTTGCCGTTGTCGCGGATCATGGCCTTGGCCTCGCGCTCGACCGTCTCGCGGGACAGGCCGGTCTTGCCGGCGATGATGCCGGTCGGCTGCTTGCCCTCGGTCTTGAGCACCTCGATGATCTTGAGCCGGCTGGGGGCCAGGTCGCGGGGCGCGCCGATGAAGGATCGCTCCTTCTGGGTCGCGTCCTTGTAGCTGTAGGTGCGGAAGTCGGGATCGTCGCGGTCGCGGTACATGGTGACCGTTCGGACGCCGACCTGGTCTTCAGCCGTTCGCGCCTCGGTCAGCTTGTGGAGGGCCGGCACCGTCACGTAGCGGGGGAACTCTCCCTTGGGCTTGGTGATGGTGACGCCGAAGCCGCCGATGACGTACAGGTCGGGCGTGGACTTGGCCGAGTGGTTCAGGTTGTCGCGGAGCAAGCCTTCCGGATGACCGGACTTGGTGCCGCCGCCCAACCAGACCTTCTTGGTCGGCGTGAGCACCACGATCTGCTTGTTGGCCTGCTTGACCTCGACGAGATCGCCGCCGGCCTGGTAGGCGCGGATGTCGTCGCGGCGCTTGGCCGCCAGCAAGTGCTTGACCTCGTCGCCGATCGAATTGTCGAAGTGGGGCGAGGTGACGATGTACAGCGGCGCCGACTCGCCCTTGGCGTTCTGGAACTTGGGCAGACACTCGGCCAGCTTCTCGGCGATCTTCTCGGGCGCGAGCTTCTTGAGCTCGTTCTCGATCTTCTCGAGCCGGTGGGCCAGGCCCTTGCGCTCTTCCGCAAGTTTGCCGTTGCCGGCCTTCTTTTCGGCCAGGCGGATCTGCTTCTTGAGATCGCGGAGCTGGCGGTTGAGGTGCCGCTCCGTGTCCTTGATCGCCCGGGCCGAAATCAGGCCGCCGGCGAGGATGACGTAGTTGACGTTTTCGCGCTTGAAGTCTTCGGCAGCCCGTTCGAGCAGCGCCTGGCGAAATCCATCAGAACCGAAGTCGATGCGGGAGATGAGACCGATGCGGCAGGTGGTTTCAGACGACGTGGCCATGACGGCCTCCTCTTTGTTAAGGGACGGTTCCCCCTAAGCGCCTAGGCGCTTTCGGGTTAGATGCATCCTAGCAGCGAGGGATGGGAAGTCAACAGACGAGAAAATGTCGAAAATTCTTGCCGAAACCTCGGCCCTGGGATAAGGTTCCCCCCTATGAAAACCGTCGAGTCCGTCACCGAAGGGCACCCCGATAAGGTCTGCGACCAGATCGCCGACGCCCTTCTCGATGCCTATCTGACGCACGACCCGGCCAGCCGGGTGGCTTTGGAGGTTTTCGGTTCGCATGGCGCCCTGATGATCGGCGGCGAAGTCACCTCCAGGGCCGAACTCGATCCGGGCCGCATCGCCCAGAAGGTCTTCAAAGAGATCGGTTACGGCGACCAGCTCGAAGTTTTCACCAACATCGAAGAGCAATCGCCCGACATCGCCCGCGGCGTCGATCCGGGCGGCGCCGGCGACCAGGGGATCATGTACGGCTACGCCACGGCCGAGACGCCCGAGTTTCTGCCCAAGCCGGTGGTGCTGTCGCACAAGCTTGCTTGGGGCCTGACCACGCTGCGCAAGCGCAATCAGCAATTCGCCTGGCTGCGTCCGGACGGCAAGACCCAGGTGACCATGGATAACGGCCGGGTCAAAACCGTGGTCGTCTCGACCCAGCACGCCGAAGAGATCCAGCAGGCGGATATTCGCAAGCAGCTGATACTGAATTTGATTCAGCCGATCATCGGCGATCTCGACGGCGTCAAAGTGTTCGTCAATCCGACCGGCTCGTTCGTGGTCGGCGGTTTCAACGCCGACACCGGTCTGACCGGCCGCAAGATCATGGTCGATACTTATGGCGGATTAATCCCGCACGGCGGCGGCGCCTTCTCCGGTAAAGACCCGACCAAGGTCGACCGTTCGGCCGCCTACATGGCGCGCTTCGCCGCCAAGAACATCGTCGCCAACGGCCGGGCCAAGTCATGCCTGGTTTCGGTCGCCTACGCCATCGGCGAAGAGGAGCCGGTGATGCTCCAGGCCAAATCGGGCGAGGGCCAGGACCTGACGCCGTTCCTGCGCCAGTATTTCGATTTTCGCCCCCGGGCCATCATCGAGCGCTTCAACCTGCGACGGCCGATCTATCGCGGCACCGCCGCCTACGGACATTTCGGCCGCGACGAGTTCCCTTGGGAGCATATCGTGCTGCTCTAGTCGGTCATCGTTGCGTTTTTGCGCCGGCGGGGCTACCCTGGAGTTCGCTCTTTGCAGAGGAGGCGATCCATGCTCGCGATCACGATCTATCTTTCAATCTTCGCCGTCATCATCATCGCAGCCGTCGCGTACTATCATCTTCTCAAGTTCAAGCGGCCGCTCGATCGGGAACGCCGCCGGCACGCGGCCGGCCTGCGCCGCGAACAGGAATGCCGGGACAGGGAGAACTCCTTCATGGAGTCCGAGCGCCAGCGCATCGACGGGCTTCGATTGCGGCTCCTTCGGCGCATCGAAAAGTGCGGCGCCGAGGCCCGGCTCGCCGCCGCCGTCAAAGACCTGGCCATGCTGGCTAACGCCATCGAGGCGACCCGCGCCAATCTGCCGCCGGTTCGGGCCTACGACCTGCTCGGCAAGGCCTTGAACCGGGTTCTCGAGCTCGGGCATCGCGTCGAAGAGACGCTCGTTTTTCATGAGCATGTCCTGTTCCGCGACGAAGAGCTGACCTCGTTCGTGGCTCAGGCCAGAGCCATGCTGCCGGAACCCGACGCGGATCCGATGAACGGCTTCCGTGCGTTGCCGGCGCTGCTCGAAAGCATCGAGAACCGCCGGCGCGCCGCCTTGGTCTTGCTGCGATCGGCCGACTCCGCCGGCGCCGTCAGGGCGCTCATCGAGATCGAAGCCGCGAACGATACCATGATGCGCGTCGGCGAACACCTGTCGCTGCCCGCGCCGCCGTCCGCGAACGGCTGAACCGGCCTCCATGAGAGGCTCTTTTCTTTTCCGGTTCGGTCGGCTATCATCGTCAATGCGTTCCTTCAGATGAGAAGCCAGAACGTCAACAAGGAGGCCGTCATGGCTGATCAGAAACCGGCGCCGGTCAATCCCGAAAAGAATCCCGGCCCGATCGAGAACCCCAAGGTCACCGTCAAGGTCCAGCCGACCAAGCCCGCACCGGCGCAAGTAGGCCCGGTCAAGCAGGGGGAGCCCGTCCCCGCGCCTCCGGTCACTATCAAGAAGCCCCTGATCGAAAAGATCCAGGAAAATGTCGCCAAAGAAGTGCATGAGGCGCTTGAGAAGGGCAAGGATGGCGGAGTTCCGGCCCAGATCCAGAAGGCCAAGGAAAAGGTCGAAGAGGTCCAGAAGGATCTCAAGCAGGACGGCAAGAACGTCAAGATCGACGTCGAGGTCAACGGCAACACCAAGGGCGGCGGCAAGGTCAACGAGAAGTTCTCCTCCGGCGAGGAACCCGCGAGTCCGTCCCGGCCCAGGCGGTAAGAAGCCGCGAGAACACCCAGCTCATGCGCCCGATCGGGCGCTTTTTACGTTCAGTTTTTCCTGACGATGGGCGGTCTCGCAGCCCGGCGGGATCGCGCGCTTGAGAATATCGGTGAACAGATTTCGTATGCAGCGCCAGACCTGGCGGCGGCGCGTCGTCTCTTTGACGCCATTGGCATGCTCGTCGCCGTCGTCGCTATCGGCCGAGTGATGCAGTTCATGATTGATGACCAGCGTCGCCGCCAGGCCGGACGAGATCTTCGCATCGGCGCCGTCCGGCAGGCTGAACGCGTGCTTCAAAAAGACCAGCGACCTCCGCACGAGGGAGTCGCGCGGAGGTCGCTGGTATTCTTCGCGGGCCTGTTCGGTGCCGTCGACGCCGGCCAGGCTGTTTCGGGCCAGGTCGGCCGCGCCTTCAACCAGCAGCACCGCCGATTCACGGAAGGTGATGAAGATCTGCAGGAAATAGAATAGCGCCAGGGAAATTTTGACGTATCTTCCCATACGGGTCCTCCACCTCCAGCGTAACAGGCCGTCTGTCAACGCCGTCAAGAGGGTTGATGGCCTGAAAAGGTGGTATACTTAAAAAATGTATGGCTACGCCGACGCTCGAGCTCAAAAATGTCACGAAAAAATTCGGTGATCTGACGGCCGTCAAACAGCTCTCGCTGCACGTCCATCCGGGCGAGATCTACGGCCTGATCGGTCCGAACGGTTCCGGCAAGACGACCACGATCAAGATGATCGCCGGTCTCTACCGGCCGACCAAGGGATCGTTGAAGGTCGCCGGCATCGACACCGGCGAGGGTCCGATCGCGGCCAAGCGCTTGGTCGGGTACGTGCCAGACGATCCGGTCGCATACGGCCGGCTGACCGGCCGCGAATTTTTGGAATTCGTCGGCGAACTCTACGGCATGGAGCGCGATCGCCGCGACCGCGCCATCGAGAAACTGCTGGCCGATTACCGTTTGGGCGTCTTGGCCGACGGGTTGTTCGAGCTCTATTCGCGCGGCAACAAACAGAAGATATCCTTCATCGCCGCGCTGCTTCACGAGCCCAAGCTGCTCTTGGTCGACGAGCCGATGGTCGGTCTCGATCCCGAGAGCGCCAGGATCACCGAGCGGCTGCTTCAGGCCTTCGCCGATCGCGGCGGCACGGTGCTGCTCTCGACGCACACGCTCTCGGTGGCCGAAGACGTCTGCCATCGCCTCGGCATTCTCAAAGAAGGCGAGCTGGTCGAAGAGGGGAGAATCTCGCAGCTGAAAACGGCCGCCGGCATGGACCGCGGTTCGCTGACGGATATTTATACCAAGATCATCGGCGGCCTATGACTTCATCTCGAGCCTTGGCGATCGCGGGGCTGCGGAGTCTGCGCCATGCGGCGGCCGCCGCCGGCTG
>JACQSM010000048.1 GCA_016205965.1 Candidatus Uhrbacteria bacterium | reverse complement strand
CTTCTGAAGATGCTGGGCGACGTCGAGGGATTGACGATGATGGTCTTGCCGCCGCCGGGGGCGGCGAATCTCGCCGGACTCCTTCGCCAACGCGAAAAAGTCGCGGTCAAGGAAGCGGCCGTTCTTGAAGAGATGGATCGGTCGGCGCTCAAAGAGGCCGGAAATATCGCCACCGGCTCGGCGCTCACCGCGTTTTCAAAGCTCATGGGTTTCCGGCTGCTGCAATCCGTGCCGGACGACGCGACGGACATGTCCGGTTCGGTCATGGACGGCATCATCGCGGAGATGGGCCGGGCATCCGACCGGATCCTGGCGGTCAGGGTCGGATTCGGCATCGACGGCGAAAACATCGACGGCGCGCTCCTGTTCATTTTCGATCCGGCCGCAAGCCGCAAGATCATCGATGCCGTCGGGAGGACCATGGCGCGTCCGAAACGGTAACCGCGGCTTCGTGATATGCCGGAATTCGTCGTCAATACTGGAGAAATCGCGGTCGGACGCGACGATGCGCTGATCAGGACCGGCAGCGTCGGTTCCTGCGTCGTCATCGTCCTTTACGACGGACAGGCGAAGGTCGGAGGATTGGCGCATGCCTTGCTGCCGTCGAGGCCGAAAAACGATCCGAAACTTCCGGAAGAGACGCCGGCTAAATTCGCGGACGAAGCCGTCGACCGGCTGATCGCGGAGATCGAGAAGATTGGCGGGCAAAAGGAGCGGCTGCGAAGCAAACTGGTCGGCGGCGCCCAGATGTTCAAGATATTGGGCGGCGACCGGCACGGCATCGGATACCAGAATGCGGAGTCGGCGCGGAACAAGCTGCGGTCGCTCGCGATCCCGATCGACGGCGAGGATATCGGCGGAACGGTGGGCCGGATCGTCGAATTCAACGTGAGGAACGGTCTCGTCGAGACCGTCACGAAAATGTAATGCTTCATCAATGCATATGCCTACTTCGAACGCTCTGCCGGAATCAGGAATATTGCCGCGGCATCTTCCCATCATCGCCGCCTTGGTCGAGAGTCAGGCGGACGGAGTCGCCGTTTTTGACAATGAGCGGCGCGTCGTCATCGCCAATCCGGCCATGTCGAGTATGACGGGCCTGCCGCGCGAAGGTTTTTATTTGCAGGAGCTGACCAGGCTTTTCCAGGAGCATCACGTCAAGATCGATGAGAAACTCAATGAAGCCATCACGAAACGGAAGGCGACCAGCCTGGAGGAGATATCGCTCGTGAAATTCTATTACGAGATGCACATTTCTCCGCTGATCGGCGACGACGGCGGCGTCATCGGCGGCGCGGTCATCCTGCATGACATCACGCAATTCAAGGAATTGGCGCTGGCCAAGGCCGAAATCGATCGGCAGAAGACGCAATTCGAGACGTTTCTCGAGTGCATCGGCGACGGCGTCGTCGCCATAGACAAGGACTGGCGCATCGTGTTATGGAACCGGGCCGCCGGCCATATCTCCGGTTGGGACAAAGCGGAAGTGCTGGGCAAGCCGTTTCGAGAGATCGTCAGGTTCATCCGCCAGCGCGACCAGAGCGAAAATATCGCGTTCATTTCGGACGCGATACTCAAGAAAGAAATCCGCTTCATGGAGAATCATACGAATTTAATCCGCAAGGACGGCAGGGAAATTCCGGTCGGCGACAGCGCCGCCCCGGTGTACGGGACGGACGGCGAGGTGACCGGGGCGATCATCATATTCAGGGACGTTACCGCGGAACGGGATGCCCAATTGCTGCGATCCAGTTTCGCCTATGCCTCGCACCAGTTGCGTACGCCGGTCGTGAAAGCGCTTTGGGGACTCGAGGCGGCGCGCGATTTTACCTCGAAAAAGAAAGTGCGGGATCATATGGACGCCGCGATCAGCGCGGTGAAGAGCATTCGGAAGATGACGTCGGCCATGCTCGAGACCGCCGACATCGACCAAGGCCGGGTGGTCCCGAAATTCGGCAAGGTCGGCTTGGCGGACGTCATCGCCGCGGTCGTCGAGTCGGTCAGAAAATCGGCGGCTTCTCACAAGATTGCCGTCAAAGTCGAGCCCGTCAATAAAGTCATCGGTTTCCGAAGCGATAAAAAAATGCTGGCCAAGATCCTCCATGAAGTCATGAATAACGCCGTCATGTATGGCCGTAAAAAAGGCAAGGTGCGCGTAAACGCTTCGCTTACGAACGGAGATGTCGTCATCGAAGTCGAAGACGACGGCATCGGCATCGCCGAAGAGCAGCAGGGCATCGTATTTACGAAGTTCTTCAGAGGTCAGAATATTCCTTCCGAAAGCATCGGCGCCGGCCTCGGGCTTTTCATCGCCAAGTCATATGCGGAACTCTTAAAAGGTAAAATCTGGTTTACGTCGGTCGAAGGCAAGGGTTCGCATTTTTTCATTCGGCTCCCTATATCCTGACCACGGAGAACACCATGAGCATTGAAGATGCAACATCAGCGCCGACTCGCATATGAAAATAGGCATCATCCTCCAGTCCAACAACCCCGAGCACGTCTGGAACACGCTCCGGCTCGCGAACGCCCTGCTCAAGGCCGGCCATTCGGTGCGGATATTCCTTTTCAGCGAGGGAGTCGAGCTGGAGGACATCCGCGACACGGATCAGTTCGACGTTTCGAAGAAGCTCCGGGAATTCAAAGATGCCAAGGGCGTCATTTCGGCGTGCGGCACGTGCCTGAAAGCCCGCAGCAAGTCAGAGAGCAAGGTGTGTCCGATCACGACGTTGAACGACATGGTGAAGATGATCGAGGAGTCCGACAAGGTCCTCGTTTTCGGATAACGGCATTATGATATCCAGTATGGTGTCGGAAAAGAATGCGCGGGGGGGGGGGTATGAGCATCAGAACCAGGTTGATGCTGGGTTTTTTCATTATTGCCGTGGTGCCGACGGCCTTGACCTCACTTTACGCGGTTGGACAGGTGCGAAGGGGCGTTGCTTATCAGGCGCTCGAAGCCGTCATATTGGACGCCGAACTGGTTGAGGGCCATATCATGACGTTTTTCGATCGGCAAAAGGTCAGGACGGCGGATTGGTCCACGGACGGGTATCTCCGGAAGGAAGTCGAGGAAATCGCCGGTCTCGAGGGGGCCGGAGCAAGCGCAAAGTTCAAGGAACGCAGCCGCCTCGTCAGCGAGTACCTCAAGTACCAAAAACTCCCGCTGGATCCGACCATCGGCGGCATCGACGTCATGGATCTGCGCGGCGTGGTCATCGCTTCAAGCGATGACGAGCGCATCGGACACGCCGACTCGCCCGACGCGCTCGAGGCGGAATATTCGTTCTCGCAAGCCAAAGCGAGCCCGTTCGGCGCGACCGTCGTCTCAAGATTCACCGCGGAAGCCGATACCGCGCACTCTAATGCCGCCGCGTTCCATGTAAGCAGTCCCTTGGTTTCATTTTCGAGTGGCGAAACCGTCGCAGTGCTTGTCGCCCATGTTCGCGGGTCCGAACTGAATGAGACGATTTCCGGCAGGCGTCAGATAGAACTCGGAGCCTTGAGCGGCGAGTTGGGCCGGCGCCGGACGATGGATGTCTACCTGGTCGATCGGGACGGGCTGATGGCGACGCCGTCCCGCTTCGCCGAGAACGCCGTGCTCGCGCAACGGGTCGATACGCAGCCGGTCCGTTCTTGCCTCGAACGGGGCGAAGAGACGAGCGGCGTATACGCCAATTATCGCGGCGTGCGCGTCTTCGGCGCCTCCATGTGTCCGCGCGGCCAGCACTGGATGCTGCTCGCCGAGATCTACGAGTCGGAAGTCATGGCTGATTTCGCGGCGGCGAGAATGAGGATCCTGTCATTGACGGCGTTCGCGGGCGCCAGCGCGGTACTTCTCGGGTTCCTGGTTTCGATGTGGTTTCTGCGGAGGATCCGGTCGAAACTTCAGGTCCTCGAGGAGGTGGCTAAGGGCAACTTCGGGGCGCGCTGCCCTTTCGACGGCGACGACGAGCTGGGGTTCTGCGGCGATAGGATCAATATGATGGCGGAAAAACTAGAGGCATACTTCGGCAGCGTCAATCAGCTCTACGAACAGGTTTTCATAAGTTCGCCGGTCGGCATCTACACGCTGGACAAGAACGGCGTCATCGAAAGCTTCAATCCCAAAATGGTGGAGTTGTCCGGCGTAAAGAACGCCGCGGAAGTCATCGGGACGAATGCCTTGGAATTGCAGACATATAAGGATGCCGGACTCGACAAGTATTTCCGCGAAGGCCTGGCCGGCAAGCCGTTCGAGACGAAGACCCGTTACGTTTCGTATTACGGACGCAAGGAGACTTATAGGCACTATCTTGGCGTTCCGCTCCGCGGTCCGTCGGGCAAGACGGTGGAACGGCTCCTGCTTTTGGTCGATGATATTACCGAGCAGAAACGGCTCGAGGCGGAGTTGGCCGATTATACTAAAACCCTTGAGGTCGAGGTCGCCGCTCGCACGGCCGAATTGAGTCGGTCGTTATTGGAAGCGCAAAAACTCGGCGCCGTCGTCGAAAACGCATTTGAAGCCTTTGCCCTTGTTGATATTGGCAAGACCGGTCTGTTGAGATATGTCAATTCGGCTTGGGAAAAAATGTTCGGCTACTCAAAAGATGAGGTGATCGACAAGCGGCGCGGGCTTATACTTGATGCAATCGAAATGCGGCCTGATTTAAAAGATCGGTTTGAGCAGTGCGTGAGAGAGGGCAAGCCGTTTTCGGCGGAGATGACGTGGCGCCGCAAAGGCGGATCGCCGCTTTCAGTGGATGTGGATTTGTTCACATTTCCGCTTCGGGACCAGCATGGTGAAATGCGGGGGTGGGTCAATAGCATCCGCGATATCACCGAGCGCAAGAAGGCCGCGGCGCGCATCAAGGAACTCGATGAACTCCGCAACAGATTCATCCGGATCGTCTCGCATCAGCTGCGCACGCCCTTGAGCGCCATCCAGTGGAATCTCGAGGCTTTGCTCGCGGAAGAACTGGGCAAGCTCAAGAAGGAACAGAAAGAGTTTATCCGGATTTCGCGCGAAGCCAACGCCGAAGTGATCCGGCGCATACATGACCTCTTGACGGCCATGGATATTGAGGAGGGCCGCGTCGCGTTTGATAAAGAAGAGGCGTCGCTTGAAAGCCTGTGGGGCGCGGTGATTGCGGATTGGAAAAAGCGCTGCGCGGCGAAAGGCATCGTCTGCGAATACCTGGCCCCCGCGCGGCCGCTCACTCCCTTTCGAGGCGACGCCGAAAAAATGCGCGAGGTGCTCATGTATTTCGCCGACAACGCCGTTTCCTATACGGCCGAAAAAGGACGGAACGAAGCGGCGCTGAATGAGACCGCTGGCTGGCTGCGTTTCGAGATCAGCGATACGGGCGTCGGCATTCCCAAGTCGGAACAAGGGCGCATTTTCACCAGATTCCACCGCGCCTCCAACGCCTCGATGATGAAACAGGATGCCTCCGGACTCGGCCTGGCTATTTCCAAATACTACGTGGAACGGCACGGAGGGAAGATCGGGTTTTCGTCCGAAGAGGGGAAGGGCAGCACGTTCTGGTTCGAAATTCCGGTCAACAGATCTTGAGTACGGCAATCAATAAATCAACTCTGACACCGTAAGAGCGCAGGAATATGGATGTAATTATCCGACAAGGCAACCGCAGTTCTAACGTCTTCCACGATGCGGAGCCATGTGGAACCGACCGTTGCAAAAT
>JACQSM010000047.1 GCA_016205965.1 Candidatus Uhrbacteria bacterium | reverse complement strand
AGCCGGAGGCGTTGCCGGCGGTGTCGATGGTCCAACCTGGAGAGGTGACGATGATGGTCGGAGTGCCGCCGTCGCCGCCGTCGGTGTTGCCGATGGTGACGAGGCCGTTATAATTCGTATTCGAACCGACGTTGATCGCCGCCGTGCTGTTAGGCAGAAGATTAACGGCTCCGGTGTTACTCGTGAGGCCATTGTTGCCGGTGATGAGGCCTGACGAGGTGATTGTGCTCACGGTGTTGAAAGTACCGCCGTTCGTGATGCTCCAGGAGCCGTTCGAGGTGATGTTCACGCTCGGCGTGCCGCCATCACCGGTATTGTTGTTGCCGATGCTGATGGTCGCGTTGCAGCCGTCCAGAGTACAGATCGTGACCGCAGAGTTGGTCGAGTCGTTCAGCGAGATGGTGTTGCCGGATACGGTCAAGCCGCCCGTGCCGGTGATGCGGCCGGAGGAAGTCATGGTAGCGCCGGCGGTATTGGAGAACGTGCCGGAAGTGCCGATGGACCAGCCGGGAGAGGTGATAGCTACGGTCGGCGTGCCGCCGTCACCGCCGTCGGCGTTGCCGATGGTGATGGCGCCGTTATAATTCGTATTCGAACCGACGTTGATCGCCGCCGTGCTGTTAGGCAGCAGATTCACCGCGCCGGTGTTTATCGTGAGGCCGTTGCCGCCGGTGATGAGTCCGGACGAGGTGATGGTGCTCACGGTGTTGAAGGCGCCGCCGTTCGCGATGCTCCAGTTGCCCTGCGAGGTGATGTTCACGGAAGCATTGCCGCCGTCGCCGCCATCATTATTGCCGATGCTGATGATGCCGTTGAAGTTCGTGTTGGTGCCGATGTTGATGGCATTCGTGCCCGTCGTGGCGATGTTGGTGGCGCCATTATTGATCGTGAGGCCGGCGTTCAAGGTCGCCAGGCCGTCGGACGAGATGGTGCCGATGCCCGACATGTTGCCGACCGTGTCGATCGTCCAGCCGGGCGAGGTGATGATAATAGTCGGCGTGCCGCCATCGCCGCCGTCGGTGTTGCCGATGGTCATGGCACCGTTATAGTTGGTATTACTGCCGATGTTGAGAACGGCCGTGCCGTTCGGCGCCAAATTGACCGCTCCGGTGTTGACCGTGAGGCCGGCGTTCAAGGTCGCCAGGCCGTCGGAAGAGATCGTGCCGATGCCCGACATGTTGCCGACCGTGTCGATCGTCCAGCCAGGTGAAGTGATGATGATGGTCGGCGTGCCGCCATCGCCGCCGTCGGTGTTGCCGATGGTCATGGCGCCGTTGTAACTCGTGGATGTGCCGATGTTGATCGCTGGAGTTCCAGTGGTTGAAAAATTGATGGCGCCGCCGCTGATCGTGAGTCCGGCACTGCCCGATATCAATCCGCTTGCCGAAAGCGTACCCACAGTGAACGTGCCAGCACTGTTAATGCGCGCTCGTTCGACGGTTGATGTCGCAAATATAATATCGCCACCGGCTGAATTATCAGTGTTAGAAGCGACGTTAACGTCACCGGTGCTGGAGACGCCCGCTGAAGTCGCCGCAGCCGTAGTCTGTGTCGTTCCGTCCGGGAACTGAAAACCGCCGGTTACAGAGCGGATCACGCCATTGACTTCAAGTGGCTGGCCGTTGCCGGCAGCTGATGTGTTTATACGGACTTGGTCGGTCCCGGTCGTGAGACGAACGATCGTGCCGTCATCCGTCCAGCCGCCGCCGGTAGCTCCGCCGGCGACGCAGTCGATCCAGGCGCCGTTTTCGTAACAGCGGAATTTGTTGCTGGAAGAATTATAATATGTAAGGCCGTTGGTTCCGGCCGGATCGGCCGCGATCGCTCCGAGCAGCAGTTCGCCGGTCAAAGTAAGGCGGTCGGTGGCCGCATCTCCGAAAATGACGTTTCCAGTCGTGGTCAAAGTGGTGAAGGCGCCCGTGGACGGAGTCGAAGCGCCGATGGTCGTACCATTGATCGTGCCGCCGGTGATCGAAACTCCGGTCGAAGTGAAAGTGTTCGCCGTCAAGGTTCCGTTGACCGTTGTCGTCACCGATGAACGTCCGATAGTGAGGGCGCCGGCGGTGCCGGTGCCGATCAAGATGCTGCCGGAGCTGCTGCTCGTGTCCAAAGTCAGATCGGCGGTGCCGCCAGAGGTCAGCGATACCGCCCCGACGCCGGTGTAGCTGGGAGTGATGACGCTCGTGAAGGTCGGGCTCGCGACGATGCCGACCGTGACCGTATCGGTCGCCGAACCGGTCGTGGTGATGTTCGTGCCTGCCGCGATCATCAGCGCATCGCCGAAGCCGATCGACTGCGACGAGCCGCTCGTGCCGGACAGGGTGAACAATGCCGTATTAGTATCGAGCAAAACGTTACCGCTCGCGTTCGGAAAATTGATGACGCGGTCCGCTGTCGGGTCGGCGGCGTTCAAAGTCGTCTCGAAACCGTTATTGGTTCCGCCCTCGAACACAATGCCGTTCGCACCGAGGAACAAAGTCGCGAAGTTAGCCGCGTCCGATCCCAGATTCAAAGAATTGGTCAAGGTGGAGAGAAGCGAAGTACCAATGCTCAATGTATTGCCGCTGTTACCGATCGCCAGCGCGCCAGTCGAAGAACCGGTGCCGATATTCGTCACGCCGGAGCCTGAAGTGTTGAGATCCATCTGACCGCCGTTCGCAATGACGGTGCCGCTGACATGAAGCTTGGCGGTCGGAGAACCGGTGCCGATGCCGACGTTATCGCTCGCGGTGATGAGACGGACGGTAGTGCCGTCGTCGGCCCAGCCGCCGGCGGCGGCCGCAGCGGTCACGCAGTCAGTCCAGGCCACACCTTCGAAACATCGAAACTTGGCCAGCGAGGTGTTGTAGACGATCATGCCGGCGACGCCGGTCGGATCGGCCGGGCCGGCGACGACGCTCATGCGGTCGCTGTTGATCGCCCAAGCGGTCGCGGCCAGGCGCTTGCGAGGGGTCATTTCGGCGACGTCGGGGTCGACGGTGATGCCCAGGAACAGGTTGGTGTTGTCAAAAAGAGTGGTCGGCAGTGCGTTCGGCGTCGAAGCATCGGCGCAGTTGGTCGTGCCGGAGGCGTTAGGATCGCCGATCAAAACGGAACCTACGCCGCTGGTAAAGACGACCTTGCGACCGACGGGCGTACCGGTCGTGCCGCAGTCGGTGTGGACCGGGCTGCCGCCGGACGAGGCGGTATAAAAGCTGATCTTGATGTT
>JACQSM010000041.1 GCA_016205965.1 Candidatus Uhrbacteria bacterium | reverse complement strand
TCGTCAGGTTCAGGTTCAAGATGGTACCCGTTAACAATGTAAAAAAGATACGAGCAGATCACTGCGCTTCTTTTATTACCATCGACTCTGTAGTGATTTTTATTGACCTTATAGAAGACGCTTGCGCCGGCAAGATGGATATCGTTCCGAAAATCAGGATGAAGTCTAGTTACTTCAACGCATGACATGACTTCTTCGTACCAGGTATCATCGATAATCGGGAGTTTTACTGCGACTTCAGCACGTTGCAAACGATCTACCCACCAACGTAATAAATCCGCGTCGAAAAATTCCACGCTACTCATTCGCCAGTGCGTTAATCACGCTGCCGTATTTCTTAGTAAATTCTTCTGCTTCAATCCTAAGCACTTCCTTTTTCTTATTTTCAGAAAGATCATGAAAATAAGAAATAGACCGGTGCACGAACCAGCTCTTAACCCTGGAAATGATGTTCTTCATCAACATGGGCATTTTTTACTGGTTATCGATTAAAACGTCAAGATGCTTAGCCTTGTGGATAATTAGTATAACATGATCAAACTATCGACCGATACACCTCCATGAGGCGGTCGTAGTGCTTTTCGGGCGAGAAGTCCCGCTCGACCCAGGCGCGGCCTTGGCGGCCGTAGTCGGCGGCGCGGGCCGGATCGGACCAGAGTTTTTCCATGGCTTCGGCGAGCTCGTCAACGTCGCCGGCGGCAACTTGCAGGCCGGTTTTTTCGTGCCGGACCATCTCGGCCAGGCCGCCGATCTTCGAGGCGATGACCGGTTTGCCGGCGGCGTAGGCTTCGAGCGTGATCAGGCCGGCGGTTTCGTAGCTCATTGACGAAAGCACCAAAAAACGGGCCTGGGCATACTTTTGCACCAGAGGGTCATCCGAGAGAAAGCCGCAGAATTCGACGTTGTCGGCTTTGAGTTTTTTCGCCAGCGCTTTGAGGCGCATCTCTTCCGGACCGGTGCCGACGATCTTGAGCGGCATGCTCTTTACGCCGGCGGCCGCACGAATCAGGACGTCGATCCCCTTCTCCGGCGTCAGGCTGCCGACGAACAGGGCGTAGTCGCCTTCGTAGCGCGGCGTCCAGGCTGCGGCGTCGACGAAGGGCGGCAGCGGTTGAGTCAGACGCTTGGCCGGCCAACCGTATTCGATGAATTTGTCGCGCAAAAACCGCGTCTGGACGATGACCATGTCAACATTTTTTTCGTACAGCCCGAGCGCCTTGTGGAGCGACATCCCGGCGGCGGCCAGGGCGCTGGCCAGACGCGAGCCTTTGACGCAACGGTATTTGACAGCCTGCCAGTAACGGTCGGGCTTGGTGTGGTTGCAAATGGCGCCGTCGTGGAACAGGCCGTAGTTCGGCGCCAGCAAAGCATAGTCATGGGCGGTCAGGACGACGGGTATCCGGCGGCGGCGGGCTTCGGGCAGGATCGAGGGCGAGATCTGGTGATAGATATTTTGGACGTGGACCAGATCGGGTTTGGCGGCGTCGAGCAGGGCGGCGAATTTTTTTCGCGCTTCGAAAGAATACAAAAGACGGCCGGCGGTGCGCAAGCCCTGCCAGTCCATGGTCACTTTGGCGGTCTGCACCGGGCTGACGAAAAACTTCTCCCAAGGCGTTTTGCGATTGCGCCCGTCGGCCATGGCGAAAGGCACGGTCTCGTGACCATGCTTGCGCAGCAGATCCTCGAGTTCGAAAAGATACCGCTCGGCGCCGCGGTGCAGGTAGTAATACTTATTGGCGAGAACGATTTTCATTGCGAGAGGGCTCGGGCTCGGCGGCCCAGGACATAAACGAAGGCGCCGTAGAGCCAGAAGTACAAAGCCAGGGTGCGGACTTCGAAATACGTGCCGAGGAGGGCTTGAAAAGCGATCGCGACCAGGCAGCCGAGATAGCCGAGGGCCAATCCCCGAGTGAACGGATCATCGGCCTTGCGCCAGACTTTGAGCGCCATCAAGCCCAGGCCGGCGAACATCCAGGCGTAAAAGAGGATGCCGAGGGTGCCGGTCTCGCCCCAGAGAGAGAACCAGTTGTTATCAATGTATCCGCCGGTGCCGGCGACGCCGAATGGCAGGCCGAGTTTTTCGTAGACGCTGGTATTGCCGAGAGCGGCAGCGGCGCCGCCGCCATACTGTCCCGGGCCGACGCCGAAGAGCGGCGAAGAACGGACGACGACTGGCGGCGTTTGCACGAACCAGTAGACGCGGCCCAGGCCGTAGTATTCGCCGCGATAGCGTTCATACGAGAAGGTCTCGAAAAATCTTTCGGCCAAAGTCTGGCTCGGATAATCAACGAGATAGCGAACCACCAGGCCGGAAAATCCGAGGTAGATGCCCGACCCTAAAACCAAAGCCGCGACCCCGACCATCAGGCGGCGGTCGCGCATCAGCACGATGCCGATGAGGCCGACGGCCAGGATCAAACCGAACCAGGAGGCGCGCGAGAGCGTCAGGATGAAGGCCGGGAACGAGGCTAAAACGACGGCGCCGATTTTAAGTTTGGCTGCGCGACTGCGCAGGCTGTAGAGCAGGCCCAGGGCGATCGAGAAAAAGAAGCTCAAGAAGGTGCCGAGCTGGTCGTAGCGGCCCATGGTGGCGAAGACGCGGGCGCCCGGCGACCAGAATTGCTCGGTACCGCTGGTCAGCTGGATGCTCTCGAAAAATTTGCGCTCGCTGGGAATCAGGAACTCGTCGAGCGGACCGCCGACGACGGCCTGGACGGCGCCGAGCGCGCCCTGGAACAGGACGACGGCGAACATCACGGCGGTCAGTTTTTTGATGAAAACGGTTTCGGGATTGAGATAGACGGTGACGAAGAAGATCAGGATGAAACGGATGATCTGGCGCAGGCCCAGAATGCCGTAGACCGGCGGCACGAGATTGATGACCAGCGAGGTCATGGCCGTCAGCAGGAAAAAGAAAAACGGCAGGTCGATGGGCGTGTCGACCAGACGGCGCTTGCCGACGGCGATCTTGAGGATGGCCGAGGCGACCAGGACGTAAATGAGGACCTCGGAGAAATAGCGGGCGTAGAGATAGATGTCGTCGGGGACGAACTTGAGCAGGAACGGCTCGAAGGGCGTGTAGACGGCCAGGGCGGCGATGACGGCTTCGGGCCGGAGAAAGGCGGCCAGGATGGCGACGGCGGAGACGGCGATAGCGACCGCTTTGAGCGGCGAGGTCGCGACGACCAAGACCGCGCAGGCCAAGGCGACGCCGGCGAGTATCTTGCGGGCGCGGCGGCTGTGCTCGGATTGGCCGGCCATCGGATAATCGAACATCTGGCCGATCTTGGCGAGGACGGACATGCTCATATTGTAGCGCGAAAACGCCAACCGAGGCGAATCGCTTAAATAGAAAAGCGACCTGTTGGTACAGGCCGCTTGGAAGTGGAGGGTCCCTCGCCCTCAGTTGTTGGTTTCCGTCATTGGAGACAGCTGGGGAAGCCGCCCATATTTCCGTCCGGCACCAGCTGGTTGGCCGCGTTCTTGTGGAAGCGCGGTTCACAGCCGCACTGGACCTGGCCGGGGGTGCAGGCGTGATCCATCCAGATACACCAGAGCCACACCCGGTCCTCGACCCGCATCTTGCACAGCTGGGCCTCGTCGCCCCAGTGGGCGCCCTGGTCGCCAATGTCGGCGTAGTACACGCCGTAGACCTGTTCCACGTCCAGCATGGGCAGGTTGAGCGCGTAGTCCAGGTATCCGTCGGGGACCCCTTCCACCGGTGAGGTGGCAGGGTCGTCACCGTCAAAGATGCGGACGGCGGTGCCGGGGAGCCAGCCCATGCCCGGGAGGTCGCCGTGCAGGTAGCCAACCTGGCTCCCTGACACATAGTCCCTGGCAAACCCCAGGGTGACCACGTTGGCGTTCTGGGTGGGCGTGACGCGGAACGGCGCGGCGATGGGCTGCTCGGGCTGCGGGGGCTGCACGCAGTCGTGGAACCCGGTCTCGGGGTCACTGACCTGGCAGATGGCGGCATAGTCGTCGCAATCCACGGAGATCAGCTGGCCGTCGGCGCAGTATTCCAGGATGTTGCCGGCCACGCAGGTGCCTTCCCAGGTGATGCCGCCGCAATTGTCCGTGGGTCCGCCGGAGCTGCTGGACGAGCCAGTGCTGGAGGAGGAACCGTTGGAGCTGCTGGATGCCGCGCTGCTGGAGTTGGCCGCACTGGAGGAACCGCCGCCGCCATTGCTGGAGGACGCCGGGTTGCTGCTGGAGTTGGCCGCACTTGAGGAGCTGCTGGCGCCCTGCCCCGCATCCGGGCTCCCGGAGGAGCCGGAGGAGGAAGAAGAGCCGCTGCCGCCCGCGTCCGGCGTGGCGTTGCCGGCGTCCGGAACGGTGTTACCAGCGTCCGGCGTGTTACCGCTGGAGCTGGAGGAACCGCCGCCGGAGGAGCTGCTGGACGAGGACGAGCTTGCGCCCGCCGCATCCGGCTGCCCCGCGTCCACGCTGTTGGTGCGCACGCACTCTGCGTGGCCCGTCTGCGCGTTCACCACCTGGCAAACACCGCCCTGCGCGGCGCAGGAGACGTACTCCACCGTGCCCTCAATGGAGCAGAACTGGAGCATGTTCCCGGCCAGACAACGGCCTTCTTGCGTTGCGTTGGCGTCGCCGCACGCGTCCATGCTGCCCCCGGAGGAGCTGCCGGACGTGACGGGCGGGGTGGGCTGCGGGCCATCTTCCAGGCCGCAGGCGGTGAAGAGAACGAACAGGATGCTGCTGATGTAGACGTTCTTCATGTGAGACTCCATGCCGGCGTTTTCAGGACCGGACTTGTCTGTTGTTGGTGGGTTGAAGTCTTGCAGGGGGAAGCGGCGCGTTAGTACTACGCCGCCTCCCCCCTTTGAATCCTTTCAGAATTCCACTGATACCGCTCCGGCAAGACCGCCGGCGACCGCTGGATGGTCTTGGTCCCACTCGCCGCCCGCCAGCAAATTGATGCCGGCGGAGAGTGCAAGCCACCTCTCGACGATGACCCACCGAAAGGTGGGCCCCACTTCGAGGCAGACAAACGCGGACCGAGCCTTGAGACGTTCACCGATGGCCGCCCATGTCCCCGACAGCGCCAGTTCAACGCCGACGTCCTTGAGCCCCGGGATGTTGGTCCAGGAGAGCAAGTACATGTCGACGCCTCCCCGAAGCTGCGTGGAGACCGGACGATCGCTGACCGAGCCGATCACGCCTCCTTCCGCGAACACGCCAACCCAATTTCTCAAGTTGAGCGTGAGACGAGCAGAAGCGTTGATGCCGGTGAAGCGAGTGCCGTCGGAGGTGATCATTACCACGCCGCCGAGCCGCGGGCCGAGCTTGGCGCTGAACGGATTGTACTTGGCGTAAGCCGCATACATCCCGCCCAGCTCCTCGCGGAGCTTGGCCAGCCCGGTCTTGTTGGCATCAACGTCCTTGCGGAGCTGATCCAACTTTTCCTGCTGGCGGACGTGGTCGGTGGACGCTTTGACACGGGTGTCAAAGTTTTCCTTGACCACCTTCTCGTCCACCTTCTTGATCTCGGCCCTGATCTCGTCATGCTCGGCGCTTTCGCGCTCGAGCCGCGAAACATCCTTCTCCAGCGCATCCACGCGCTGATCGCGGTCGGACTGCCGGGGCGCGGGTGCTGCGGCCGGAGCGGCCTTCTTCTTGCCGGCGACCTTGCCCTTGCGGGCGGACGCGGCCTTCTGGGCCTTCTTCTCCTTCATGCAGTCAATGATGCACTGGGCCGCGTCGGCATCAAGGGTGATGTCGATCTGGTCGGTGCTGGACTGTGGAGCGGGTGCTGCAGAGAGAATGATGAGTGAGATCAAGATCGCGCTCATGGCGCCTCCTCCCCGGACGGGGAATTGAGCCCCCATCCAAGGGGCGTTGATGTGGATACCTACGTTGGG
This sequence comes from Candidatus Uhrbacteria bacterium, assembly GCA_016205965.1. GTDB lineage: Bacteria > Patescibacteriota > Patescibacteriia > SG8-24 > SG8-24 > JACQSM01. Next base: position 327 of record JACQSM010000041.1, on the reverse strand, counting down.
GTTTATTCCATTCGGAAATTGTAATGACCTACAATTCCAGGTCCTACGTTGAAGCCCTGGAATCGCTCGGGAGACGGCGGCGGTAAGGAGGAGATACCCCCGCGCCTCCCGAGCGGTTCCAAAACTCCATTCTGTGCGCCTTATTGTTAACAAAGAACTGTAGCACAAAAACCCCGCTTTGTCAAGGGGGTTCTGGGCCCGTAGGCCGTGTCTTTTTTGGCTAATTTCAGCCCTATTTTACATGGAGGCCTAAAGGCCTCCCTCCGGTCTCTGCCAGGAGGACGCCCTTTAGGGCGTCCTTTCTAAAGGCCTCCCTCTCTTCTATGC
>JACQSM010000040.1 GCA_016205965.1 Candidatus Uhrbacteria bacterium | reverse complement strand
GCTGCTGCCGGCGCCCAAGGAGACCCTGATTCCGACCCAGGTCGTGAACCAGGGCAAAATCGTGACCGTCAATCAGAAGTCGGCGGCCGTGACGGTCCGCGACATCATCAACTCGTACGTCGAAGTTGTCTCCAAGGACGTCATCGCCAAAGACCAGCTGGCGCTGCCTAACCCGCCGCCCGAAGACAAAATCTGGGGTCTGCCGCTGTCGGTCGACACACTGGCGATGTTCGTCAACCGCGACCTGCTCAAGAAAGCCAACATCGAAAAACCGGCTGAAACCTGGACCGAACTGCGCGACCAGACGATCAAAATGACGATCCGCGACGGCGCCGTCATCAAACAATCCGGCGCCAGCCTGGGCTTGGCCGACAACATCGCCCATGCCACCGACATCCTCTCCGTCCTGATGATGCAGAACGGCGCCATCATGGCCGACGATTCCGGCTACCCGAGGTTCCACGTGTTTCCGCCGGAAGTCCGCGACACCGAGTTCCCGCCCGGCGTCGAGGCCTATCTCTTCTACACCGGCTTCGCCACTCCAGGCAGCGTCAACCACTCCTGGGACAGCTCGCTGCCGAACTCGCTCGACGCTTTCGTGACCGGCCGGACGGCGATCTACTTCGGCTTCCCGGCCGACGCCGCCACGATCCGGGCCCGGGCGCCCAAACTCGACTTCGAAATCGCCAAATTGCCCCAGATCGATCCGGGCCGAGTCTTCAACATCGCCCACTATCCGGTCGAGGTCGTCTCCAAACAGACCGCCTCCCCGAACGAAGCCTGGGATTTTCTGCAATTCGCGGCCCGCTCCGAGCAGGTGGCCAAGTTCCTCGAAAAAAGCCGCCGGCCGACGGCGCTTCGGGCGCTGATCTCGACCCAGCTCTCGGCCCCGGACGTCGCTCCGTTCGCGGCCCAGGTGCTCACGGCCAAGAGCTGGTACAAGGGCAAGGACTACGCCAAAGCCGAGGCCGCCTTCGCCGAGATGATCAACACCGTGCCCGACCCGCTCGACCCGCGCTACGTCGAAATCGTCGGCCGGGCGGCATCCAAAGTCGGCGATACGATCCGATAATCAAAAACGGCGAAGGGCGGCCCTCGTGCCGCCCTTTTGAAATCCCCGTCTATCTTCTATACTGACCCCATATGAGCATCCGCAAAGCCATCATCGCCGTCGCCGGCATCGGCACCCGCTTCCTGCCGGCAACCAAGGCCCAGCCGAAAGAGATGCTCACGCTCGTGGACAAACCGGTTATTCAATACATCGTCGAGGAAGCCGCCGCCGCCGGCATCGAACAGATCATCTTCATCACCAGCCAGACCAAGCGCGCCATCGAAGATCACTTCGATCGCAACTTCGAACTCGAGTATCGCCTGCGCCAGAAGAACAAAACGAAGGAGCTTCAACAAGTAATGGCCATCTCCGACCTGGCCAAGTTCGCCTACATCCGCCAGAAGAGCCCCAGGGGCGATGGCGACGCCGTCCTGCAGGCGCGCGAGTTCGTCGGCGACGAGCCCTGCGCCGTGCTCTTCGGCGACGATGTCATCCATTCCAAGAAACCGTGCATCGGCCAGCTGATCTCGACCTTCGAAAAATACGGCGACCCGGTGGTGGCGGTGCAGAAGGTGCCGAAAAAGGACATCTCCAAATACGGCGTCATCAAAGGCACGGCCGTCGGCCAGGGCGTCCACGAAATCAGCGACCTGGTCGAAAAGCCGAAGCCGGAAAACGCCCCGTCGGACCTGGCGATCATCGGCCGCTACGTCATCACGCCGGAAGTTTTCGCCGCTCTCGAGAAAGCCGAGCCCTCGGCCGACGGCGAATTGCGCCTGATCGATGCCTTGCGTTCACTCAAAGGGAAGCGGGCGATGTACGCCTGCGAATTCGAGGGCGAGCGCTATGATTGCGGCAACAAGCTCCAATTCCTGATCGCCTCGGTCGACTTCGGCCTGCGCCACGACGAAGCCAACGCCGACGGCGCCTTCGCCGCGTTTCTCAAAAAGAAAGCCAAGCAAATATAGCCCTATGCTCTTTCGGCGCCTCTCCGCCATCCTCATCGCGTCTTCCCTTCTGTTCGCCGGTTTCGGCTGCTCGAACACCTCGAATCCGGAACTGGCCGCCAAGTCCAAGCCTTTTACGCTCAAATATTGGCGCGTCTTCGACGAAGACGACGCTTTCAATGAAATCTTCGCCGCCTACCGGGCCCAGCACAAGAATATTTCGGTCGAATACCGCAAATTCCGGCCCGAGGAATACGAAAAAGCGCTCTTGAACGCCTTCGCCGAAGGCACCGGTCCGGACGTCTTCAGCCTGCACAACACCTCGCTGGGCGGCTGGGATCAGCGCCTGACGCCGGCACCGGCGGTGCTGACCGTCCCCTACAGCGAAATGTCGACCGGCCTCAAAAAGGAGGTCATCACGGTGCTCAAGAAGATCCCCGGTATGACGCCGCAGCGGCTGGCAGCCGAGTTCGTTCCGGCCGTGGCTGAAGACGTGGTCATCCCGACCGAACAGGCCGATCCCCAAGCGCCGCTGGTCCCCCGCGTCTACGGCCTGCCGCTCGCAGTCGACACCATGGTCGTTTATTACAACCGCGATCTGCTCAACGCGGCGGGCATCGCCCAGCCGGCAGCCGACTGGATCGAGTTCCGCGAACAGGTCAAAAAGATCACCAAACTCGATGAGACCGGCGCCATCATCCAGTCAGGCGCGGCCCTGGGCACCTCCAAGAACGTCGAACGATCGACCGATCTGCTCGGCCTGCTGATGATGCAGAACGGCGCCCACATGACCGAAAACGGCGTCGCCGCGTTCGAGCGCCGTCCGCCGGAACTGCCGCAGCGCACCCTGCCACCCGGCGCCGAGGCCTTGGTGTTCTACACCGACTTCGCCAACCCGGAAAAAGAAGGCTACAGCTGGAACGACAAGATGCCGAACTCGCTTGAAGCCTTCCTGAATGGCTCGACCGCCTACTTCTTCGGCTACGCATACCATTTGCCGACTATCAGGACACGCGCGCCTAGGCTCAATTTCGGCATCGCCCCGATGCCCCAAGTCGATATCAACAACGCCAAAAATTTCGCCAACTACTGGGTCGAGACCGTTTCCAAACAGACGGCGCATCCGGAGGAAGCCTGGGACTTCGTCCAATTCGTGACCGGCGCCAACCAGGCCAAAAACTATCTCAAGCGCACCAAGAAGCCGACGGCTCTGCTCTCGCTCGTGAGCGAGCAGGCCAACGACCTTGACCTGGCGACGTTCGCCGCCGCCCTGCCGACGGCCAAAAACTGGTACCATGGTGGGGATGCCTCGGCCACCGAGAAGGCCTTCGCCGAAATGATCGATGCCATGCTGGCGGCCGAGGCCGATCCCAAGCGCATCGTCGAAATCGGCGTCACCAAGGTCAATCAGACCATGCGCTAAGCGAAAACCATGAAATCCTTCCGCCGAAAAGCCGTCGTCTTCATGAGCGCCATCTACTTGAGCCTGGGCCTGCTGTTCTCGGCCAGCCCGGCTTTGGCGGTCTCCCTGCCCCCCTTGGTTCCCGACTGCGCCCGAGGCGAGGCTGCCCGCACGACGCCGTCTCTCAATTGCGCCCTCCAGACCTTCGGCAACATCGCCAACATCATCTTGGGCCTGACCGGCAGCTTCGCCCTGCTGATGTTCGTCTATGGCGGATTCACTCTGCTGACGTCCGGCGGCAGCCAGGAGGCGGTCACCAAGGGCAAAACGATCATCCAGAACTCGGTTATCGGCATCGTCATTATTTTGGGATCTGGGTACGTGATCACCTACGGCCTCGAACAGCTGGGGATCAAAGACGTACCGATCGCCGGCACTGAATGCAATGACGGCAACGGAATCAACATCAGCCTACCTAACGGCGTCGAATGCCTTCCGAAGAGCGGCGGCTGCAAGCAGCTGAACACGAAACTGAAGCTGGAATCGAATCTCTATGCCTGCATGAACGTCTCCCAGGGCACCGAATGCATCACCGGCATTTGCCCCGGCGCGCTCGACAACCAATGCTGCCGGCCGAGATCGGCGGCGCCGGCGGCGGCGCCGCGTCCGACCGCCGGTCAGGAGTGCTATAACAACCCTCAAAAACCGACTATCATCTACACCTGCCAGGATGTCACCGGTTGGACGGGGCCGCAAAAGACCGAATTCGGCTGCGTAACCGGTAAATGTTCCGGCAACGCAAATAACCTGTGCTGTCCTTCCGGGAACCGTTAATCGTTATGCGAAACGTCCTCCGACCATCACGATTACTCCCTGTTCTTGGTCTGGTCCTCCCTTGGTCCGCTGCTGCTGCCACGGTCAAACTCGACAATCCCCTCGGTACCGAATCCATCCCAGTGCTCGTCGGCCGGCTCATCACCATCCTGACCGGCATCTCCGGCACCCTGGCTCTGCTGATGTTCGTCTACGGCGGGTTCCTGTGGCTGACCTCGGCCGGCATTGAGGAACAGGTGACCAAAGGAAAAAAGATCTTCACCTGGGCGACGATCGGTCTGGTAGTCATCTTCCTGGCCTACGCCATCGTCCAACAGATTTTCAACGTCATCGGCGCCGTCTAGCCTACACTTATGAAACACGCCTTCCGTCTCGCCGCCGCTACCGCTCTCCTGGCCGCCGCCATTCCGGTCCTGGCCCAGGAAAAACCGGTTACCATTCCCAAGCCGCTGGGAGACGTGACCATCCAAGCCGCCGTTGGCGGTTTCATCAAAAATCTCCTCGGCTTCGTCGGGGTCATCGCCTTGGTCATGTTTGTCTACGGCGGCTTCCGCTACATGACCGCCGGCGGCAACGAAGAATCGGTCACCAAGGCTAAGAACACCTTGGTCTGGGCGACCCTCGGCCTGATCGCCGTCTTCGGCGCCTATACCATGGTTAACTTCGTTGTCTCCGGTTTGAACCAAGCGACGGCGCCGCCGACCCAAGAGCAGACCCCGTCCGGCCCTACTGGACCTGCCGGCGGACAACCACTTACGCAATAAAAACGCAGGAGGACGTCCTTTAGGGCGTCCTTGTTATGGGCAGCCTAAAGGCCGCCCTCCTAATTTTTGAGATGTCTGTAGCCTTTCCAATGGGAATAGTCTACAATAATTGAGTCCCGCATGTGGATAGAACCGGATGCGGACATTTCAAAAAGGAAGGGAGGTGATACATATTACGAAACAGACTCTCAAAAAGATCGCCATCGGAACCGCCACGTTCGCGGTTTGCGCGGCACCCTACGCGGTGTTCGCCGCCGAAGATATCCTCGGCATCAACTACGCCACCGCCATCGGTCTCGGTACCGAAGACGTGCGTACGACCGTCTCGAGGATCATCCGCGCCTTCATGGGGCTCTTGGGTATCGTCGCTGTCATCATCATCCTTCTCGGTGGTTTCAAGTGGATGACCGCGGCCGGCAACGAAGAAAAAGTCGCCGAAGCCAAGAAACTCATCGTCTCCGGCATCATCGGTCTCGTCATCATCATGTCGGCTTTCGCGATCGCTCAATTCGTCGTCGGAGCCGTCGTCAATTCAACGACATAACTCCCGGCAACCAAGCTTGGCCCCGATCCCACGCGGATCGGGGATCGCCCCGCAGCCCTACCGCCCTGGCGGACCCTGCGAGACGGCCCCTGATCCGCGACCTATGAGCCTGCAATCACGCCTCATCGCCTTCGAATCCGGCCTGAACGATACTGCTAAAGCCGCTCAATACGACACCTCCCAGGGTGACGTTGCTGCAACCGTCGGCTCGCTCATCGGCGGCCTGCTCGGCTTCGTCGGCGTCATCTTCCTAGTCCTGATGGTCTACGCCGGTTTCCTCTACATGACCGCCCAAGGCAACGAGGACCAGGTCGAAAAGGCCAAGACCCTCATCAAGAACGCGATCATCGGCATCGTCATCGTCTTCTTGGCCTACGCCATCACCACCTTCGTGACCGAACAGGTCGTTACTCAATCGGGGTTCAAGGGCTAATCTTATGAAAAAAACATTCGGCATCATTTCAACGGCTCTGGCAGCGGCGATGTTGCCGTTCGCGGCTCACGCCGGTGCGGCTTTGGACCAGCTCAAAAATGCCGGCACGGGCGCCGGCTTCAACACCGAAGAGACCGACCTGCCGACCATCATCGGTGGCATCATCAGCGGCTTCCTGGGATTTCTCGGCACTATCTTCGTCGTCCTGATGATCTACGCCGGCTACCTCTACATGACCGCCCAGGGCAACGAGGACCAGGTCGAACAGGCCAAGAGCCTCATTAAAAACGCGGTCATCGGCATGGTCATAGTTTTTCTCGCCTTCGCCATCACCGAGTTCGTCATTACCCAAGTCGCTTTCTGACGAAGGTTGAATCGGTTCGGCCATCTGCTATACTTATTCACAGCATTCATTATCTTTCGACAATAACTCTTCTCTCTTTATGAAACTGCGGAACGCTCTCAATAAAGCGATCGCTCTCCCCCTGGCGGCTTCGTCGTTCGTTTTCGCCCACAACGCCTTGGCGGTCGAGAGCCTTAAGGACAAGCTCACCAACAGCGCCCAAAAGACGGGCACCAACGCCGGTCTCGGCAGCCAAGATCTTGCGCAAAGCATCGGCGCGATCATCAACGGCTTCTTCGGCCTGCTCGGCACGGTGTTCGTCATCCTGATGATCTACGCCGGCTTCCTGTACATGACCGCCCAAGGCAACGAAGACCAGGTCGAAAAGGCCAAGACGCTCATCAAGAATGCCATCATCGGCTTGGTAATCATGTTCCTGGCCTACGCCATCACCGGCTTCGTCATCACCGCCGTTGCCAGCTAAGCGCCATCGAAATTTTGAGAAAAAAAAGAGCAGGTCCGAGATTCGGACCTGCTTTTGCGTTGAGGAGGTAGGGATGGCGAGTCCCCCGTGGTTCACGCCTTGCGGAACCGCACCTTTTTGATCTCATGGTGGTGCCGTTCGCGCCAGGACGGGAGGTTGCCGTCCCAGTTTGCTGTTTCCCTGTAGTAGCCGGGGATTTCCACCGGCTCCCAGCCAACTGCGTTACCGCGAGCGTCCAGTGCCAGGACGCGCTGGCCAAACCGCTTGGCCTCGACCGTATGCTGACCCAAATTCTGCATGCAGACGTACACGGTCTTGTGCGGCGGGATCATGTCGGCTTGCCAGCCGCTGACACCCCGCAGGATGACCTGGCGGCCGCCCAGCGCCACCCTGATGTAGTCGTCGGTGGCGTTGGTGAGCTCCGCTGCCAGTGGTGCTTTGCAGTGCCGCGGCACCTCTGTGTAGGCCATGATGGTGCCGGGCTGCACCGGGGGGACCAAATCCGTCCCCATCTGCATGGCCTGGATTTCTTCCTGGTCAACGGCGGACGGTGGGGCGGCCTTGGCTTGCTCCTCCAGCTTGACGCGGGCCGCGCGTTCCTCGGCCAACTGCTTCTTGAGCTCGTTGACCTGTGAGGTAGTGGCGCAGGCGGTGGAAAGGATGAGGGTGATGGAGAGGAAGAAACGGGTCACGGTGACTCCTGCTGCGGCGCCGAGCGGTTCAGGCCCGGCCGCCGCGATGATGGTTGGTTGAGACGCTCACTTGCAATCCGGGTCGGATGACCCCTTGGGTTCCTTGCCGGCGGCGACGCGCAGGGCGTCATCGCTCTTCTGCTTGGCACAGGCGGCGTCCTTCTCCGCCTTCTCAATGCGGGCCTTCTCCGCTGCGGGAAGCTGGATCTGCGCGGCGCCCTGGTTGGATGCCTGCATGCCGCCGTAGTAGAAGCTGAAGTCCCCGCCGCCGTACCACTGGTTGCAGTAGTTGGGCAGGCGCTTGACGCCCCTGTCCACCAGGCTGCGACAGTGCGCGGCGTTCTCCGTCCGCACCCGCTGCTCTTCCTCGGCCACATGGGCCTGGGAGAGCACTGCGGCGGCCTCCACGGGATCGTCCGTGGCTCCGTGGACATTCTTGTCCCCGGAGGTGGAGTTGAGCCAGGCCAGTCCGTTGGGGCTGACCGTGGCGCAGCCGATGTTGCCGGCAGCGGCCATGGTGACCAGAATGGCCATCAGGCTGCCGCGCTTGATGATGCGCTTGATGAGCTTCCACAGCAGATGAAGCAGGAAGATGATTTTTTGCACGACTTCCTCCGTAGCCCCTTGGGTTGAGTTGTAAGGGGCAGTGGCATCCGGTCTGCGGCCTAACAATTAGGCTCATTACCGAACATCCCAGCATAGCACAAAAGAGGCCTTTTGTCAAGGCTATTGTGATCATTATTCTTGCTTATATTAGCCTAAAAAATGGAGGGCGGCCTTTAGGCCGCCGGCGTCTGCGTCGCTAAAAGGCAAAAACTGATTGCCTTTTTATAGGCTCTCGCAGGTGGCCTAAAGGCCGCCCTCCTTACCTCTAATTATTCAACCCGCCAACCTTTTTCGCCCTCAACGATCCGGCCTTGCGCCGTAAAACCGGCGGCCTTCTTATGCCCTCCCCCGCCCATGAGCTTGGCGATGGCCGAGACATCGATCTCGTCGGCGGTGCGGAAGCTCCCCTTCACCAGGCCGCCCGGCAATTCCTTCAAAACCAGAACCACCTTGGCGTTCAAAAAACTGTTCAAAAAATTCGACAGGCCCTCGACATGCTCATCCTCGACGCCTGACTCTTCCAGGTCTTTGCGAAAAATGGCGGTGGTAGCCACGCCCAAACGCTCGTCGTATTTGAGCCGGGCCAAAACTGCGCCCCAGAGATGCAGCGCTTTCAACGGCTTGTTGCGCATCAGACGGCGGGCGACTTCGTGGATGCTGGCGCCGCGGCGTAACAGGTCCGAGGCCGCCTCCAGCGAACTCGCGGTCGTCGCCGGATTCGAGAAGCTGCCGGTGTCGGTGAGGATGCCGGTCAAGAGACAGGTGGCGATCTCGCGGGTGATCTCGACGCCGCCGGCGTTCAAAAAGTCATAGACCACCTCGGCGGTCGAGGAAGCGGTGACGTTGAGCGCATTGATGTCGCCGAAACGGACGTTGGTGGCGTGGTGGTCGAAGTTGATGATGGTCGGCTGGTGCGGCACGGCGGCGATGAAATCCAGCACCCCGGCGAAGGCCAGATCGCTGGCGTCGAAGACGGCGATCACGTCCGGACGGGCGGTCAGAAAAACCGACGGGTCGTTGGCGTAGCGCTCGGTGCCGGGGATGTAGCGGTACTGCTCGGGCAGGACGTCAACGCAAAAACCGACCGCGTCTTTGCCGATCGAGCGGGCGTAGTTGAGGACGGCGCAGGCGGCGCCCAAGGTGTCGCCATCGGGTTTGCGATGGCTGACGACCAGGATCGACCGCGCCTGCCGCAGGATCTCGTGGGCTTCTTGATAGACGAACTTGATGTTCATAACTGAATAGACGACGAGCCCGAGACTGTACCAACGGGACGAAATCGCGTCAATCTGCTAGGGTGGCCGGTACGGAGGTCGGCCATGAACGACGCGCACTTTGATCTCGTTCTGCCAGCGCACACACCGGTCATCATCGTCGGTTTCGGACCGCCGACGGGGCCGGCGCACTACAACCCGTTCTTCGGTGAGCCGGTCCGGGTGACCGTTCTGCGGCTACCAGAGCCGTTCAACCCGCCGCAGTCAGACCTCGCCTTCATCGGCGGCTCCAAGGGAGCCCGGCTCTACGCCATGCCGACCCAGCGCCAGGATCGTTTCGGCGCCACGCTGACGTTCCTGCTCGAGGACAAGAACTGCGTCATCAACGCCTTCGAGCAGCTCGACGGCGACTGCGGCGATGATCCCTTGTGGCGCCAAGCCACGCTGGACACGCTCAAAGCCTGGGCTGTCAATGAGGTCGAGACAGCCTTCCGCCTCCACGGCGACAAAATCTTCCCACTTCTCAAGTGACCGCATAAAGCGGTCATTTTTTATTGGCTTAACCGGGTGAAGTTGCTACACTTTACGGCGTAAACTTCAGATTTCAGACCCCGAACGGCCGGATCGGCCGTTCCGGCCGATAGACGGCCTAAAGGCCGTCCTCCACCTCTTATGTTTCTCCAGAAACTCGAAGTCCTGGGCTTCAAATCGTTCGCCAATAAAACCGACATCGACTTCCTGCCGCCGTCGGCCGCATCCAAAGGCATCACCGCCGTGGTCGGCCCCAACGGCTCGGGCAAATCGAACGTCGCCGACGCCATCCGCTGGGTGCTGGGCGAACAGAGCCTCAAAATGCTCCGCGGCAAAAAATCCGAAGACGTGATCTTCTCGGGCTCCGAAAAACGCCCGCGTTCGGGCTATGCCGAGGTTTCGCTGTTCCTCAACAACGAGGACGGCAAGCTGCCGATCGACTACTCCGAAGTCGCGCTGTCGCGCCGCATCTACCGCGACGGCGAATCCGAATACCTGATCAACAAGAACAAAGTCCGCCTGACCGACATCCAGCTGCTCCTGGCCCAGGCGAACTTCGGCGCCCGTTCCTACTCGGTCATCGGCCAGGGCATGATCGACTCGGTGCTGACAGCCACCCCCCAGGAACGCAAGGAATTCTTCGACGAGGCTGCCGGCGTCAAACAGTTCCAACTCAAGCGCCACCAGTCCGAAATCAAACTGGCCGCGGCCAAGGAGAACCTGGTCCAGGCCGAAATGCTGGTCAGCGAAATCGAGCCGCGGCTGCGGTCTTTGTCGCGCCAGGTGAAACGGCTCGAAGAGCGCGGGGCGCTGGAAGAAGAACTCCGCGCCCTCGAACATCAGTATTACGGCCGCCTCTGGCACGACCTGGCCAAGCAGATCGCCGCCCGCCAGGCGGAACTCGACAAGCTCGAAGCCGCCCGCAACGAAAAGGAAGGCATGCTCGACGCCGCCAAGGCCGAACTCGCGACCCTCGAACGCCAGGAAACCGGCACCGACGAATTCTCCTCGCTCCAGGCCGGCTACGAAAAGATCCTCGACGAAAAGAACCGGCTGCGCGAACGGGAATTCAAGGTTCGCGGCAAGATCGAAGTCGCCCAAGAGGTTCGCCGACAAGTGACGACCCCGCTCCCTCTTTCCAAAATCATCGAAGAGATCGGCGAGATCGGCAAACGCCAGGACGTTTTTTTGCAGAAGCTGCGCCAGGCGAAAACCGCCGACGACGCCCGAAAACTCGCTGATGAATTCGCCGCCATCGCCGAGACCACGGCGACGCTGCGGGCGCGCCTGGAGCGGCCGGCGCCGGAGATGACCACGTCCAAAGAGAAGGACCCGGCCATGGTCGCCGAATTAACCGACATCCTGGCCAAGGCCGAGACGATCAACGCCAACTTGAAAACGGCCCATGATTCCCTGCAGTCGTACCGCGAGCGCGAGCAGAAGACCAAGGGAAAATTTTTCGAGCTGCAACGCAGCCTGGAGTCGAAGATCGCCGCCTCCCACGACCTCGAGCGCCGCTTGTCCGAGAGCCGCATCGACATGGCCCGGCTCGAAACGCGCCGCGACGGTTTGGAACAGGAGATGACCGCCGAACTCAAAGAAAAGGCCGAGCATGTGAAGTCGTCTGTCGCACCCGATTCCACCATCGCCATCGAATCGCTCATGCCCCAGATCGAGCGGCTCAAGTACCAGCTCCAGCTGATCGGCGGCATCGATCCCGAAGCGGTCCGCGAACACGAGGAGATCAAGTCGCGCTACGACTTCCTCGAGGGCCAGATCACCGATCTCCGCAAGGCCATGGACGACCTCGACCGCGTCATCGCCGAACTCGACATGACCATCAAGGCGCGCTCGGAATCGGCCTTCCGCAACCTCAACCGCGACTTCGACCGCTACTTCAGGTCGCTGTTCGGCGGCGGCCATGCCGAGATGATCCAGCTGAAGGAAGAAGAGCTCGAAATGACCGATGAATCGATCGCGACCGAGGCCGCCGAGGCTCAAGAAGAAGCGCCGAAAAAAGCCGGCGATCGCCGGATCGTCGGCATCGAGATCCATGCCACTCCCCCGGGCAAAAAGATCAAGAACATCGCCATGCTCTCGGGCGGCGAAAGGGCGCTGATTTCGATCGCCCTGATCTGCGCCATCATGGTCAATAATCCGTCGCCCTTCGTCGTCCTCGACGAAGTCGATGCCGCCCTCGACGAATCCAACGCCAGCCGCTTCGCCGAGATATTGTCAGAGCTTTCGGCCCGAACCCAATTCATAGTCATCACCCACAACCGCTACACCATGCACAAGGCCAACGTCCTCTATGGCGTGACCATGAGCGACGACGGCGCTTCGACCCTGCTCTCGATCAACCTCGACGAGGTCGGCAAGCTCAAAAACGACAAGAAAGAGAAGGCCAAGGCTTGACTTTCAGGCACGACGGCGCATACTTTTACGAGTCCTTTTCCATGTGAGGAAGCCATGACGCATACCATCGCCCTGTACGGCGGCGACTTCAACCCGCCGGGCTTCCACCATCGCACGATCGTCGAAGAGATCGCCGATTACTTCGACGAAGTGATCATCATCCCGAGCGGTCCCCGAGCCGACAAACCCCGCAGTCATATCGCGCCGATGCACCGCGCCGTGATGATCACCGCCACCTTCAGCGGCATCGACAACGTGACCATCGACTACTCCGACCTTAGCCGCGAAGACTTTACCCGCACCTTCGACCTCGATCGGCGCTTCGCCGAACGCGGCGAACGCTGGCATGTCGTGGGCAGCGACCTGGTCGTGGGCGGCCGTCGCAATGAGAGCCAGATCCACGGCTGGTATCGCGGCGAGGAGATCTGGTACAACTTCAACCTGGCCGTGGTGATGCGTTCCGGTTTTCCGATTGCCGTCCAAGACGTTCCGCCCTGCGGCAAAGTCTTCACTGGCGTGCACTTTCCGATGTCGAGCACGCTGATCCGGCACCGACTAGCCAAGGGTCTGCCGATCAAGCACCTGTTGGTCCCCGCAGTCGAACACTACATCAAAAAGAACTCTCTCTACATAAAGAGAGCCTGATCCCGCGGCAACGCGGTTTTTTTAAACTGTCCCTTTGGACCAGGTACCTGGGTCGGGTCTTGACGACCAGGCTGTACTCTGGCACACTGCCGCCATACGACCTGCTGCCGAATCTAGCCAAAATCGTCGGGCCGCTCACCCGGCTACAACCCGCATTTATGTTGATCATCCGAATGTCCCGCGTCGGAAAAACCAAGGAGCCGAGCTATCGCCTTCTCGTCCAGAGCAAGTCCAAGGACCCCTGGGGAGATTCGCTCGAAACCGTCGGTTTCATCAATCCGCGCACCAAGCCCAAGACCATCAAACTCGACGAGGAACGCATCAAGCACTGGCTCGCCAAGGGCGCCAAAGCGACCCCGAGCGTCCACAACATCCTCATCGACGCCAAAATCCTGACCGGTGAAAAGCTCAAGGCCACCTTCAAGCGAAAGAAGGCGGCCGAAGCGCCCAAGAAGGAGCAAAAAGCGGCCTAACCGGCCGCTTTTGCGTTCTCCGCAATCAGCCTTTAACTACCACGCCCTGCATTGACAGAAGGCCGATTTTCTGCTATTATCGGCCCAACGTCCTCGTCTGGACGGTCGTACCCGACAAAGGAACAGGCCATGATGAACGGCCATCAGTTTGAGGAACAGCTGACGGACAGCTTGAGGAGACTGGGCTGTGTCGTCACTACGTCCCCGACTTGGGACATCAAGGAGAAGACGGATCAGCTGATCCCCAAGGTCAACGGCGCGCGGCGACACCTGCCGTTCGTCGTGCAGATCACCCTCAACCGGAGTGATCCCGACAAGCTCCAGGATTTCCTGCAGACCATCGACATCGGCCGCCGGGCGGTGTTCGTCTACATCGAGTTCACCCATCGGCGGTCGGAGCTGAATGCGTCGGCTGAACTCCGCTTGCTTCAGCGCATAGCCAGCCTTCGTCCGAAAGCCGGCCAAGTGTTCGGGGCGGTCATCGCCGGCGCCGGATCATACGAGATTTTCAATCCGTGGAACCGCGTCAATCAGCGGTTTGAAAATCAGCGACGCCGAACCGACGGCTTCATCGCCGAGGTCGGTTCCGACTTCATGGTGATCCTCAACGGCAAAACGCTCGGTTTCCACGTTGCCGAGAGGGCCAACGTGAAGGATCGACGTTTGCTCGAGCTCATGAAACTCGGCAGATTGCCGAGAAGGTACAAGGTGAGTTTCACGCCCGGCAGACACGGACACATGCCAATGGCTTACGATCTGATCCTGGCGCGCTAGAGAACCCTCCGGGGTTCTTTTCCATTTCGCCGAAAATTCGTTGACTTTACGCCGCCTGCCTGTTATTTTATTCTTGATTCGCCGCTGGCGAAGATTACTCATAACGGCTCCTTTCCTCGCGCGTCCGCAACAGGAAAGACCTGGTATTCCAGATATGGAAGAACGGCAATTCGATCAGGATTTTGTCGAATACATCGTTAAAGCCATCGTCGGCCACCCGGATGACGTCAAAACCGAACGCCGCATCGACGAGAAGGGCGTTCTCATCACCTTGTTCATCAACCCCGAAGACATGGGCTATGTGATCGGCCGCCAGGGCAACACCGCCCGCGCCATCCGCACCCTGCTCAAGACCGTCGGCGCCAAGAACAACGCCCGGGTCAACCTCAAGATCTTCGAACCGGAAGGCAGCCGCCGCCCGTCGCGCCCGGTGAGCTCCTCCAACGAGGACATCGATACCTCGGCCGTCGACCTCAAAATCTAAGCGCCAGCAGCACGAACCGACCGGCAGCCGCCGGTCGGTTTTGCGTTTTTCGGTTTTTGCGTTTCAACCTTGCCAAATAGCTCGCAATATGGCATGATGAGACGTTCGCAAAACAAGGCGGACAAAGGAGGTCCTTTCATGCGCGACTGCTCCAAGTCATACCCTTCCTGCAAGCCGCTTTCCCGACAAGAAGAGCTGGTCATGGTCGAACAATTCCGCAACGGAGCGACCAAGGCCGAACGCGAGGCGGCCCGTCACCAGCTCCTGGCTTCCATCACTCCCTTCGCCTACGGCATGGCCAAGTCCATGATGTGGTCCGGCCTGGCGATCGACGACCTCATGCAGTTTGCGATGATTGGCGCCGACAAGGGCCTTGAACGGTTCAATCCCAGCAAGGGCGTCAGGCTGCTTAGCTACGCAGCCTATTGGATCCGCAATGCCGTCCAACGCGGCGTGGCCGACACCTCAAGAACAGTCCACATTCCGGTGCAGGTCTGGGATATCAACCGGAAGCTCTGCGCCGCCGAACGCCGACTCCTGGCCTCCGGGGTCGAGCCGACCGCCGAATTGCTTGCCGCCGAGATGAAGGTGCCGCTCTACAAGGTCTTGTGGGTCCTGGAGGGCATCCGCCAGAGCGTCGCCACGATCGATCCCTTGCCGCAGACTTCGCCCTTGAACTCGAGGCTGAACTGGCACGGCGCCCACACCGAGGAGTTTGCCGATCCCCGCGCTCTCGACCCGGTGGAGCGCATCAGCAAGGATCGTATCCTCCGTGCCTTGGGCAAGGCCATCGACAGCCTCCATGTCAGTGAGCGCTCCGTCATCGAACGACGCTTCTGTGAAAGCCCGATGACGCTCAATGAGATCGGAGATGCTGCCGCCGAATGGACCAAAAGCGGCGAACCTCTCTCCCGCGAGCGCATCCGCCAGATCGAGGCAAATGCGCTCCGCGAATTGCGCCGCCTGCTCCTAAACGATCCCACCGTCAGCCCTTGAAAAAGGGCTTTTTCATTGCTAGACTCCATTCGCTTATGCGTTTCGACATCCTAACCATCTTCCCGGAGATGTTCTCCGGCTACTTCCAAGAATCGATCATCCAGCGGGCCGTAGCCGGCAAACTTTTGGATATTCGCGTCCATGATCTGCGCCGTTGGGCCGCCGGCAAGCACCGCAAAGTCGACGATAAACCGTATGGCGGCGGACCGGGTATGGTCATGCAGGTCGAGCCGTTTTACGAGGCGCTCAAAACGCTCAAGGCCGGCGCCAAAGGCGACCGCGTCATTCTCATGTCAGCCAAAGGCAAGCCTTTTTCGCAAAAAGAGGCCCGCCGACTGGCCAAGTACAAGCGTCTGGTGCTGCTCTGCGGCCGCTACGAGGGCGTCGACGAGCGGGTGGCCCGGCATCTGGCCGATGAGGAACTCTCGATCGGTCCTTACGTGCTGACCGGGGGCGAGCTCCCGGCCATGGTCGTAGTCGATGCCGTGGCTCGGATGGTTCCCGGCGTGGTCGGCAAGGCCGCCTCGATCGCCGAAGAGTCCCATTCCGAAGAGGGCGTAACGGAATATCCGCAGTACACGCGGCCGGAGATTTTTACGCCCAAGAAAGGCAAGGTCTGGCGCGTACCGAAGATTCTGCTCTCCGGCGACCACGCCAAAGTAGCCGTCTGGCGCCGCTCGAAGATGAAACGCTCATAATCAGGAGGGCCGCCTTCAGGCGGCCCTATGAATCCTCGATTCGCAGGCGGCCCTAAAGGGCCGCCTCCTGATATTCTGACTAGCTGTTGGTGTTGGTCGAGGTGTTGGTGTTCGTATTGTCGTTGGTATTCGTCGACGTATTAGTGTTCGTGTTCGTAGATGTATTCGTGTTGGTGGAGCCGTTGACGTTGGTGTTGCCGTTGGCGTTCACCGGCGGCAGGGTCATCTCATTGCACTTCTTCTTGGCGGCATCCCAAGCGGCCCTTGCCTTCTTCTTGGCGGCGTCCCAATCGGCTTGCGCAGCCTTGCGGTCAGTTTCCCACTTGGCGCGGGCGGTCTTCTTGGCAGCCTCCCAGTCGGCGTTGGCCTGCTTGCGAGCAGCCGCCCAGGCAGTCTTGGCAGCCTCACCCTTGTCGCTTGCCAAGTAGGTTTCGCGGGCGGCTTTGACGGCTTTATCATGCACCTCGCGCGAGGTCTTCAGAGCCTCCATGAGCGTCTGGCGAGCTTTCTTGAGTGCCTCGAGGTAGGTGGCGCGGGCCTCCTGGACGGCCTTGGCATGAACCTTGGTGGCATCCTTTAAGCACTGCGCCTTCTGCTTCTGCAGCTCGCGGCGAGCCTTCAATGCGTCGGTCTTGCTTGCAGCCTTCTCGACTTTCTTTTCCGTCTTCTCGATTTTCTTCTCGAGACGATTCTCCATTTTCTCGATCTTCTTTTCGACCTTGGTGTTGGCGTTCGTCGAAGAATTAGTATTCGACGTCTGGGCGGCGACCGGCAGAGCGATCATCAGAGCGATGGCGCTGGCGGCAGTAGCGAGTCTATTGAACATATGATGAATAATTTTTTAGTTCAGTGTGAAGTATAGCACCGACCGCGTTCTTGACCCAGAACACATCCGGCGCTTACCCCGCTACTATTCAAAGACGCGCGACCAAAGAGGTTCTTTCTGCTTGACACCTCCCAGGCCCTCACGTATACTTCCCGCGAGCTTATTTGCCGCTTATTTCGGCCAAAAAAGCTCTTTCTTTTTCACGGGTGGGGCGACGCTTGACAGTATCTGGCGGTATCCCTAAACTGTGGGAGTCCCGAACTTTGACAATATGATCGAGATGGTGAGCCACATCTATTCTAATGAGTAGAGTAAGTTGAGTGTCCGACCGGCGAAAGCTGTCGGACGTTACTGGAGCGGCAAGTCCGCAAGGACGAATCGCTTCTTTATGAGAGTTTGATCCTGGCTCAGGATGAACGCTGGCGGCGTGACTAAGGCATGCAAGTCGAACGGTTCCATCTATGGCGCAAGCTTGCGATGGAATAGTGG
>JACQSM010000045.1 GCA_016205965.1 Candidatus Uhrbacteria bacterium | reverse complement strand
CTGATTGACGGTCTCGATGACGACCGAGACGACGATCAGCAGCGAGGTGCCGCCGATAGCCAGCGTCTGCGATCCGGTCACGTTCTGGGCCACGAGCGGCAGCACGGCGATCACGGCCAGGAAGATGGCGGCCGCCGGGGTGATGCGGTTGAGCGTCCGCATCAGGTGTTCGGCCGTCGGCCGGCCCGGACGGATGCCAGGGATGAAGCCGCCCTGCTTCTGGAGATTTTCAGCCACCTGTTCTGGGTGGAAGATGACGGCGGTGTAGAAATAGGTGAAACCCATGACCATCAGGAAGTAGAGTATGCCGTAGATGGTCTGATCCTGAAAGAATGCGATGGTCGCCTGGGCGAAACGGGCCACTGCCTCGGTCTTGGCCTGGATGAAGAACTGGGCGATCATCGGCGGGAACAGGATGATGGAGATGGCGAAGATGATCGGGATGACGCCGGCCATGTTGACGCGCAGCGGCAGGAAGGTTTCGGCGCCGCCCGAGAGGCGGGTGCCGCGCATGCGCTTGGCATAGATCACCGGGACGTTGCGCTGGCCCTCGGAGATGACGACCACGCCGGCGATGGTGACGAGGGCGATGGCGGCGAAGGCGGCCCAAGTCAGAACCTGCGACGGATCAAACGAGACCAAGGCCTGCTGGACCGTGCTCGGGAGTCCGGCAATGATGCCGGCGAAGATCAGCAGCGAAATGCCGTTGCCGATCTTCTTCTCGGAGATCAGTTCGCCGATCCACATCAGGAAGACGGTGCCGGCGGTCATGATGGTGAGGATGGTGGCGATGCCGAAAGCATCCAAGTCGCCGAGAACCGGACGGGGCGCCTGGCGCAGCAACGCGATCATGCCGTAGGCCTGGAGGAAGGCCAGCGGAACGGTCGCCATGCGGGTGTACTGGTTGATGCGCTCCTGGCCCGCCTGGCCTTCTTTCTGCATCTCTTCGAGACGCGGAATGATCATCGCCAAAAGCTGGAAGATGATCGAAGCGGTGATGTACGGCGAAACGCCGAGCGCCACGACCGAGAAGCTCTCCATGGTACCGCCCGAGAATACGTTCAGGAGGCCGAGGATCTGGTTGGACGCGAAAAATTGGCGCAGGTTCTCCGGATCGACGCCCGGGATCGGAATGTGGGCGGCCAGCCGAAAGACGACCAGCATGGCGAGAACGAAGATGACGTTCTTGCGGAGATCAGGCGTTTTCCAGACTTGGAAGAGCTTGGAGAACATAAGAGTTTGGAGGGCGGCCTTCAGATGGTCCGCCTTTTGGGCGGCCTAAAGGCCGCCCTCCTGCACGGAGTCTACTTCACGTCGCCGCCAACGGCCAGGATCTTGGCTTTGGCGCTCTCGGAAACCATGACGCCGGTGAACGACAGCTTCTTCTTGAGGGCGCCGTCGCCGAGGATCTTGATTTTGCGAGAACCGGCCGAGACCAGGCCCTTGCGAGCGAGCGTTTCGGGATTGACGCGCTCGCCGGCGGCAAAGCGGTTCTCGACGTCACCGAGGTTGACCACGACGGCCTTGGGCTTGTGGCTCTTGAAGCCGCGCAACTTGGGCGTTTGCAAAATGATGTGGCGCATGCCCAAGCGCTTGAGCTTTTTGCGGCCGCCGGAACGGGCCGTCTGGCCCTTGCCGCCGCGACCGGCGGTCGTACCCTTGCCGGAGCCGCCGCCGCGGCCGACGCGCTTCATGCGGCGCTTGGCTCCCGAGGACGGTTTCAAATTGTGGAGTGAAAGCATGGTCATACGGATGATCAGGCGACGGCCGGAGCGGCTTGGGCTTCGGTCGGAGCCGCGGTTTCAACGGCCTTCTTCTTGAGCCGGAGCTGCTTGAGGGCCATCAAGGTCGCCTTGGCGTTATTGATCTTGTTGCCGGAGCCGAGAATCTTGGCGACCACGTTGGGCACGCCGGCGAGTTCCAGGACGACGCGGACGGCGCCGCCGGCTTTGACGCCGGTACCGATCGGGGCCGGCTTGAGCAGGATGGAAGCGGCCGCGAACTTCTGGTCGACGACGTGCGGGATGGTGTCGTTGACGAGCGGCACGGTCAGCATCCTCTTCTTGGCCTGGACGACGGCCTTGTTGACGCTGATGGTGACGTCGCCGCCCTTGGCCACGCCGAAGCCGACCCGGCCCTTTTTGTCGCCGATGATGACCGCGGCGCGGAAACGCATGCGCTTGCCGCCTTTGGTCACGCGAGTCACCCGAGCCAGCTCGAGAATGCGCTGGTCGAATTCCTTTCTTTCTTCCGGTCGATGCCTGCGGTTCGAACCGCCTTCATTCCTTGCCATATCGTTCAAAATTTCAGACCGCCGTCACGGGCGCCCTCGGCGAGGGCGGCCACGCGGCCATGATAGGTGAAGCCGTTGCGATCGAAGACGACCGCTTCGACGCCCTTCTTTTTGCCGCGCTCGGCGACCAGCTTGCCGACGGCGTAAGCGACGGACACCTTCGCTTTGCGCTCGCCTTCGCCCTTCTTGAGGGCCGTGGCGTCCTTGGCCTCGATCTCGAGGTCGCTGGAGGCGGCCAGAGTCTTGCCGGCGGCGTCGTCGATGAGCTGGGCGTAAATGTGGCCCAGGCTGCGATACACCGAAAGACGCGGACGAGCGGCGGTACCGCTGACCTTGGCCCGGACGCGCTGCTTCCGGAGGAGCCTGTTTTGTGCCATTTTTTCAGTCTTTTTGCTCATACACGTGCGTTACTTGGCGGCCGAGCCGGTTTTGGCGGACTTACCAGCCTTGCGCTTGATGACCTCGTCGACGTACTTAATGCCCTTGCCCTTGTATGGTTCCGGCTTCTTGATCCGTCGGATCTGGGCGGCGGTTTCGCCGACCAGTTGGCGATCAATGCCCGTGACGGTGATTAGGTTCTTTTCGACGACGACGTTGATGCCTTCCGGAATCGCGAAGTTGACGTCGTGCGAGAATCCGACTTCGAGCTTGAGGTTCTTGCCGGCGGCGGCGGCGCGGAAACCGACGCCGTTGATCTCGAGCTGCTTGGAGAAACCCTTGGTCACGCCGGTCACCATGTTGCCGATGAGTCGGCGGAACAGGCCCCAAAGCGCCCGGTCTTTGACGTTCTCGTGATCCTTGACGTCGACCGTCAGATTGCCATCGGCGACGGCGGCGCTGACGTGCGGGTGCAGCACCAATGAGAGCTGGCCCTTGGGCCCCTTCACCTTGACCTCGGAGCCTTCGATGCGGACATCGACCTCCTTGGGAATCGGCAGAATTTTTTTACCAACACGGGACATAGGGATGGTTCTAGAACACTTCGGCCAGGACTTCGCCGCCGAGCCGGCGCTTGCGGGCGGTCTTGTTCGACATGACGCCCTGCGAAGTCGAAACGATGGCGATGCCTTGGTCCGAAAGGACGCGGGGCAAGCGGTCGTGGCTGAAATAGAGGCGGCGGCCCGGCTTGGAAACGCGCTTAACGTTACGGATGGCCGGCTCGCGACCCTCGTACTTGAGGGTGATCTTGAGCTCGCCGTGGCCCTCGGCCACTTTCTCCATGGACATCACGTACCCCTCCTCCATGAGGATCTGGGCGATGGCGTGCTTCAATTTGGAATACGGAATCCGCACCTCGGCCTTGCGGACCTTGGAGGCGTTCCGGATTCTCGTGAGCATGTCGGAAATGGGATCGGTGTTCATAGGGATTCGTGGTGCGGCTTACCAGCTGGCCTTGCGGATGCCGGGGATTTCGCCGCGGTTGGCGAGCTCGCGGAAACAGATGCGGCACAACTCGAACTTGCGCATGTAAGCATGCTTGCGGCCGCAGCGCCAGCAGCGCCGAACGATGCGGGTCGAAAACTTCGGCTTCTTGTTGGATTTTACGACTTGCGCTGTGGTAGCCATAGGTATGCTTACTTATCGCGGAACGGGAAACCGGCTGCCTTGAACATCGCCAGTCCTTTGGCGCGTTGGCCGGCGTTGGTGACGATCACCACCTCGAGGCCGTGCAGGCGTTCGATCTCGTCCGGGCGGATCTCCGGGAAGGAGATGTACTCGCGGAAACCGATCGCCAGGTTGCCGCCGGCGTCGACCGACTTGGGCGACAGGCCGCGGAAGTCGCGGATGCGGGGCAAAGTGATGCTGACGAGCTTGTCGAGGAAGTCGTACATCCGGCGGCCGCGCAGGGTCACCATGATGCCGACGACCATGCCCTGGCGGATCTTGAAGTTCGAGATCGACTTCTTGGCCAGCGTCTTGACCGGCTTCTGGCCGGAGATGCGCTCGAGCGTCTGGGCGGCCTGGTCGATGAACTTCGGATCCTTGAGGCCGGCTTTGAGACCGACGTTCAAGACGACCTTCTGGAAGCGCGGCAGGGCCATGACGTTCGCCGAACCAGCCTTGTCTTTGAGGACAGTGGCCAGGTCTTTCTCGTATTTCAGTTGGAATCGAGGTTTGGTCGTCATATTATTCGATGGCCTCCTTGCACTTCTTGCAGACGCGGACCTTCTTGGCGCCCTCGCCCTCGAGCGTCTTCATGCCGAGGCGGGTCGGTTTGCCGCACTTGGGGCAAACCAGCATCACCTTGGAGGCCGCCAGCGGAGACGGGAACTGTATCTTCTGGCCCTTGTCGCCGGCCCGGCGGGTCTTGAGGTGCTTGCTCATGACGTTCACGCCCTCAACCACGACGCGTTCAAGCTGAGGGAAGACCTGGACGATCTTGCCCTTCTTGCCTTTGTCCTTGCCGGCCATGACCAGCACGTTGTCGCCTTTCTTGATACGCATAGGGGTCAGACTACTTCAGGGGCCAGCGAAATGATTTTCGCAAAACCTTTCAGGCGCAGCTCGCGGGCCACCGGTCCGAAGATGCGGGTGCCCTTGGGCTCCTTCGACTTCTTGTCGACGATCACGGCGGCGTTTTCGTCGAAGCGGACGTAGGAACCGTCGGCCCGGCGCGTCTCTTTGCGGACGCGGACGAGCACGGCGTGGACGATCTCGCTCTTCTTGACCATGCTGTGCGGCACGGCGGCCTTGACGACGCAGGTGACGATGTCGCCCAAACCGGCGTAGTGCTTTTTGTAGCCGCCGAGGACACGGATAAGCTGGAGCCTCTTGGCTCCGGTGTTATCGGCGACTTCCAACATTGAGCGATGCTGCACCATATGTTTATGCGACGACCTTAGCGACAACCCTCCAGCGCTTGTCCTTGGACATCGGGCGGGTTTCGATGAAACGGACGACGTCCCCGACCTTGTATTCGTTCTTCTCGTCGTGGACCTTGAAACGGCGCGACTGCTTGTACTGCTTCTTGTACTTCGGGTGCAGCTTCATGCGGTCAACGCGAACCACGACGGTCTTGGACATCTTGTCCGATACCACCACGCCCTGGAGTGTTCGCTTGTTCGGGGTCTTGGTTTCCATATATTTATGCCTTTGCCGTTCGGGCCGCGGCGGCCGTGCGCCGCTGGGTCTTCAAAGTGAGGAGCCGCGCGATCGTCTTCTTGTTGTCGCGGACCTCGCGGACGCGGGCCATTTCGCGGCCGGCCAAACGGAACCGCGAGTCCCGGACCTTCTCACGAAGCTCGACCAGCATCTTCTCGATCTCGACATCGGATTTTTCGCGCAATTCTTTCACTTTCATATCTAGTGCTTGAGTACGAAACGCGTCTTCATCGGCAGCTTGTAGGCGGCCAGGCGCATGGCTTCCCGAGCGACGTCCTCGGCGACGCCATCCATTTCGAACACCACGGTGCCAGGACGAACGATCGCCACATAGTGGTCGACTCCGCCCTTGCCGCCGCCCATCGGAACCTCATTGCCCTTGGTCGTGACCGACTTGTCGGGGAAGATGCGGATCCAGATCTTGCCGCCCCGCTTGAGGTAGCGGGTCATGGCCCGGCGGCAGGCTTCGATCTGGCGCGAGGTCACCCAGGCGCTTTCGAGCGCCTTGAGGCCGAACGAGCCGAAGCTGACATCGACCTTATCGGTGGCGATGCGCTTGCCGCGGGCGCGGCCTTTATGGAGCTTGCGGTGTTTGACTTTGGATGGAATCAACATACGGGTGGCCTATTTGGCGTTGGCAGGCGCTGCTTTGGGAGCTGTGGCCGGAACTGCCGTGGCCTTGGCGGCATTGTTCTTGGCGTCCTTTTCGAAAATGTCGCCGCGGTAGATCCAGACTTTGACGCCGATGGTGCCGTAGAGCATCCGAGCGGTGTCGGTGGCGAAATCGATGTCGGCGCGCAGGTTCTGGAGCGGCACGCTGCCCCACGAGAGCATCTCGCGGCGGGCGATTTCGGCGCCGTTGAGACGGCCCGAGACCATCACCTTGACGCCCTTGGCACCGGCCTTCTGGACGCGGTCGACGGTCTGCTTGAGAATGCGGCGGAAAGGCAGACGGCGCTCGAGTTCAGCCACGACCGAAGCCGCCACGATGGTGGCCGAGAGCGACGGGCGGCTGACCTCCATGATGTTGAGGTTCAAATTGAACTTCTGCTTCTTGCCGGAAGCGTCGGGCTTGCCGATGGTCATGACTTCGAGAAGCTGCTTCTTGAGGTCCTCGGCGCCGGCGCCGGCGCGGCCGATGACGAAACCGGGCTTGGCCGAGTGCACCGTGATGGTCATGGCGTGCGGCTGGCGTTCGATTTCGATCCGATCGACCGAAGCTTCCTTCAACTTCGCTTTCAGGAAAGCCTTGATCTTGACGTCTTCGCGGAGAAGCGCCGGATAAGTCCGTTTGGTCGCAAACCACTTGGAATCCCAACCGTAGACGGTGCCGATTCTGAAAATTTTCGGATGGACTTTATGACCCATAGGGATTAGGCGTTTTTAACGCCTTTCTTGGCAGCCGGCTTCTTGGCGGCCGCTTTCTTGACGGTCTTGACGACGGCTTCAGCCAGGCCCGTTTTCGGCGCGCCTTCGAGCTTGCGCTCCGAGAGGACGACCGAAATGTGCGAGCTCCGCTTGTGGATTCCGGCCGCGCGGCCGAAAGCCCGGGCGCGCCAGCGCTTGAGCACCGGACCGCCATCGACCGTGATCGCTTTGATGTATAAAGCGCCTGAAGGCAACTTGAAATTATGCTCGGCGTTCGCCATCGCCGAAGCGACCAGCTTCATGACCGGCCGAGCCGCGGATTTGTGCATGAACTTGAGCTGGGCCATGGCCGGCACGACGTCCATGCCGCGAATCAGATCCACGACCAGGCGGACTTTGCGTGGCGACATCCGGATGAATTTTGCCTTGGCGGTAACTTCCATATGCGCTGATTACTTCTTGGCGGCGGGGGCCGGAGCGGCCTGGGTCGCCTTGGAGGCCGCGGCCTCGGTTTCGGCCTTCTTGGTCTCCATCTCCTTCTGCATCTTGCCGCCATGCCGCACGAACTTGCGCGACGGCGAGAACTCGCCGAGCTTGTGGCCGACCATGTTCTCGACGATCGAGACCGAAACGTGATCCTTGCCGTTGTGCACGCCGATGATGAACCCCACCATTTGAGGAGTCACCTGCGACCAACGCGACCACGTCTTCACGACCGTCTTGTCGCCGACACGGAGCTTGGAGAGCTTTTTGAGAAGTTTTTCGTCCACGACCGGACCCTTTTTGAGGCTGCGCGACATATTATTTCCTGCGCTTCACAATAAACTTCCACGACGCCTTCTTCTTGTTACGGGTCTTGACGCCCAAGGCGGGCTTGCCCCACTTGGTCTTCGGGTGCTTCAAACCGATCGGCTGCTTGCCTTCGCCGCCGCCGTGCGGGTGATCGACCGGGTTCATGACCTTGCCGCGAACCTCCGGTCGGCGGCCGCGATGGCGGGTTCGGCCGGCCTTGCCCCAGCGGATGAGGCGGTGGTCCGGGTTGCTGACCATGCCGATCGTCGCCATGCATTCCTTGGCGAACATGCGGACTTCACCCGAAGGAAGCTTGAGCTGGGCGTGATCGCCCTCAAGGGCCAGAAGCGAAGCGACATTGCCGGCGCCACGGGCGACCATGCCGCCCTTGCCCGGTGAAAGTTCGATGTTGTGCACCTGAACGCCGACCGGCATCTTCTCGAGCGGCATGCGGTTGCCGGGTTTGACCTCGATCTGTTCCTTGGACGAAAGCAGCGTCTCCCCCACCACCACGCCCTGCGGGGCGACGATGTAGCGCTTCTCGCCGTCGGCGTAGTGCAAAAGGGCCAGGCGGGCGCCGCGCAGAGGATCGTATTCGATGGCCGCGACCTTGGCGGGCACGCCGTACTTGTCCTGCTTGAAGTCGACGATGCGAACGAACTGGGCCGCGCCGCCGCCGCGATGACGGACGGTGATCTTGCCCTGGGCGTTGCGACCGGCCATCTTCTTGCGGTTCACGATCAGGCTCTTTTCGGGTTCGGTCTTGGTGATGTCTTCGAACGAATCAACGCTCGAAAGGCGTCGTCCCAAGGTAACCGGTTTGTACATCTTAATCGGCATATGCTTATGCGACACCTTCAACAACAGTGATCGATTCGCCGGGCTTCAGACTGACAATGGCTTTCTTGATGTCCCTCTCGCGGCCGAGCGTGCGACCGAAACGAACCTCTTTGCCTTGGACTTTGATGATCCGAACCGAAACCGGCTTGACCCCGTAGAGATCGGCGATAGCGCGGGAGACTTCCATCTTGTTGGCATTGGTGGCGACTTCGAAAGCGTACTTGCCCATGGCCTGCAGCGCCGAAGCCTTCTCGGTGAAGATCGGGCGGACCAGAACGCGGTAAGCGCTGCCGGCGCCTTCTTTGGCCAGCGGACCTTTGACGACGGCCTTCTTGGACTCTTTGGTATCAGCGGTCTTGGCATCAGCAGTCTTGGTATCAGAAGCCTTGGCCGCTTTGGCGGCCTTGGACGGCTTGGCGTCCCCTGATCCCTTTTTCTTGGAAAATTTATCGAAGAAACCCATATCTTTAGGCGTTCTTGTTTCCTCCGTAGCGAGTCTCGAGCTGCGAGACGGCTTCGGGCGTAGCGAAAACGGCTTCGGCGGCGAGGATGTCGAGCAGGCTCAAGTTGCCGGCGCCGGAGACGCGCACCTGTTCGAGATTTCTGACGGCCCGGACGACCGCGGCCTCGCGGGTCGGCATGACCAGCACGACCTTCCCCTTCACCGGGAACTTGCCCAGGAACGAGACGATCTCTTTGGTCTTGCCATTGACCCCGAACGACTCCACGAGCATCAACCGGTCGTTGGCGACCTTGTCTGACAAGCTCATCACCAGGGCGAGGCGCTTGACCTTGCGGTTGATCTTCTTGGAGTAATTCCGTTCATTGCGGGGACCGAACACGATACCGCCGCCGATCCACTGCGGAGAGCGGATCGAGCCCTGACGGGCGCGACCGGTGCCCTTCTGCTTCCACGGCTTCTTGCCGCCGCCGCGAACTTCGCCTTTGGTCTTGGTGTGAGCCCAGGGTCCGCGAGCGTTGGAACGGAGGCCGACGACGACCTCGTGAACGAGGGTCGGTTTCACGGCCACGCCGAATACTTCGGCGCTGACCTCTTTCTCACCCGTCTGATTACCCTGTGCGTTGTAGACCTTGACCTTCGGCATATGCGTAATTACCAGGACTGACGTTTGGTGGCGCCTTTGCCGGTGACGAACACCAGGCCGCCGCGAGCGCCGGGGACGGCGCCTTTGACGGTCAGCAGGCCCTTGGCGGCATCGACGGCAACGATCTCGAGGTTGCTGACAGTGACGCGCTCGCCGCCCATGCGGCCGCCCATGCGCAGGCCCTTGAAGACGCGCTGCATGCCGCCGGAACCGATCGAGCCGGGCATGCGCAGGTTGTCTTTATGGCCATGGGACGCCGGACCGCCGCGGAAGTGGTGGCGCTTGACGACGCCCTGGAAGCCCTTGCCCTTGGAGGTGCCGATGACTTTGACGAACTCGCCGGCGGCGAAGGTGGAGGCATCGATGGTGTCGCCGACCTTGAAGGCGTCGGGCTTCTCGACGTGGAACTCGCGGAGCGTCTTGAAATTCTTGGCGGCGGCCTTGAGGTGGCCGGAGAGCGGTTTGCCGAGTTTCTTTTTGGTTTCATCGAAACCCAGCTGAACGGCGACGTAACCGTCTTTGTCGGCGTTCTTGACCTGGGTCACCGTGCACGGACCAGCCTGAAGGACGGTCACAGGAACGACCGTACCGTCATCTTTGAAGCGCTGGCTCATCTCAAGTTTTTTGGCGAGGATGAATTTCATATTCGGTGACAAACGAAAAGCCAGAAGTTTTTCCACCTTGCTTGCGTGCCGGTACGACCGTCGCAAGGACGAACAAACTTCTAGCTTCATCCCGGACCCCGTGTAAGGGCTCGGTTCTTTGGCTGTAAGTTGTCGCTGGTTTCGTTGAAGTTGGTAATCTCCTTGCCTCGGCGGTGATCGTGGCGGTTTTCCCGAAGGATCCTTTCCATCTCGCCGCTCTCGGCTTCTATCGCGCACCCCGGAGGGAGCGATGTGCGGGTCCGAATCTCGGGCTCACGCATCGCTCCCGCCGGGAGCGCGTACGAATCTACATTTTGATCTCCACGTCGACGCCGGCCGGCAGATTGAGGT
>JACQSM010000043.1 GCA_016205965.1 Candidatus Uhrbacteria bacterium | reverse complement strand
GATCAACGACGTTCTTGGGCAGGCTCACGACGTCATGGAGGATGCCGTCGATGCGGTAGCGCACCAGCACTTCTTTCTCGCGCGGCTCGACGTGGACGTCGGAGGCGCTGCTCTGATAGGCGTAGTTCATGATCAGGTCGACGATGCGAACGACCTTGTTGTCGCGCTCGGCCTGGGCCTCGCCGCCCGCGGCCGCGTCGAGACGGCCGTACTCTTCGAACAGCGACTTGATGGCGCTCTCGAGATCCTTGGTGTAGCGTTCGAGGCCGTTCTGGATTCCCCTGACGGTGGCGAAATGGGGCACCGCCCGCAGGCCGGTCTTTTTCTCGACCAGGCGGATGACGTCGAGATCGTCGGGTTCGTGCATGGCCAGCCGGATGCGGCCGCCGTCTTGCATGCCGAGGGCAATGACCAATTTCTTCTTGGCCACGCGTTCCGGGATCACTCGGAGAATATGGTCCGGAATCTTTTCGACCGCGACCCGCGCGAACGGATAGCCGATGGCGTCGGCGATCAGCTGGCCGAGATAATCGTCGGGCACGACGTTGCGGTCGACCAGGGCCTCTTCCATGTCCTGGCCGTTCTTCGCGGCTTCCTTCACCGTCAAATCGAAATCGGCCGCGGACACGTAGCCGGGCTCGACGAGAATCTTGCGGAATTGTTCGGAAGGAATCGTCGGCATGGGCTAATGAGCCTTGCTCAAATACTTGGCGTACGATTCTTTGACCCGTTCGACGACCGCGTGGATCGAAATATCGGCTTTGGTCAGGAAGTCGATGGCGCCGAGCTCCCTGGCCCGGGTCAAGTCCTCTTCCTGGCTCAAATTCGACAGCACGATCACCGGCACCTGCTTCATCTTGTCGCTGGTTTTCATCTCGGACAGCAGTTCGAAACCGCTCATCTTGGGCAGGATGAGATCGAGCAGCACCAAATTGGGCGTCTCGGCCAGAAGCGCCTGCATGGCCTCTTCGCCGTCGGACGCGCCGCGCACCTCGTATCCCTCCTTCTCGAACTTAGTCAGAAGGATCTTCTGGAGGAAGCGGTCATCCTCGACGATGAGGACCTTGAGTTTCTTGCCGCCGGGGGCGGCCTGGTTCGACTGCATAGCGAGTGGACGCGTCAGCCTTTCTTCTTTATTACCCGCTCGAGCTCTTCCACCACCTGTGCCGGCGTCAGGTTCGCCTTGATCAGGAATCCGGCCGCGCCGAGGGACATGCCCCTCTTCACTTCGTAATCCTGACCGAGGTTCGACAAGATGATGACGGGGATGGCTCTGGTCTTCGGACTACCCTTGAGTTCCTTGAGCACTTCGAAACCGTTCTTCATCGGCAGGATGACGTCGAGCAGGATCACCGACGGCTGTTCATGCACGGCGGCATCGAGTCCTTGGACGCCGTCCAGGGCGCTGATCACGTCAAAGCCGTCGGCTTCGAGCCTGGTCGAGTAGATATCGACGAGCGCCGGCTCGTCTTCGATGACCAGGACGGTTCCCTTCTTTTTATCGCTGTTTTTGGGTCCGGACATAAGGGAAAGGTTAGGCGGTCTTACGATTGCTATCATACGGTTTTTCAACCGGGATGGTGAAGCGGAAGATGCTGCCGGTTCCCTCATCCGACTGGAACCAGATCTTGCCGCCATGCAATTCGACCAGCTCTTTGGTGATGAACAGGCCCAAGCCGGTGCCTTCGATCTCCGTCTTCTGGACGCTCGAGGCCCTGAAGAATCGCGAGAACACGCGATCCTGTTCGGCCTTGGGGATGCCCATGCCGTTGTCCTCGACGGTCACCAGCATGAATTTTCCCTTGCCGCCGCCGGGCCCGGATTCTTCGGCCGCCCGCAGCGAGACCTCGACGTGGCCGCCGCGCTGGGTGTACTTTGCGGCATTGGAAAGCAGATTGAGAAGAACCTGCATCAGGCGATCGCGGTCGGCAAAAACTTTCGGCAGCGACTCATCGGGGCGGCGCCAGTGGAGGGCGATATTCTTCTCGCGGAGCTTCACGGACAAGGCGCCGGCCGCCTCATCGACCAGGTCTTCGAGCGCGAAGAACGAACGCTTCAGAATGACGCCGCTCTGTTCGAGCCGCGAGGCGATGCGCAGATTATCGACCATGTTCACCAGGCGTTCGTTGGTCTGATGGAGCTGTTCGAGCAATTCCATCTGCTCCTTGGTCAGGCGGCCGACGTCGCCGAAACGCAGCAGCTCCAGGGTCCAGCGGAAGATATTGAGCGGCGTCCTCATTTCATGAGCGGTATAAGCCAGGAAGTTGCGCTGGATCTCGAGCGCGGACTTGAGATGCGCCGTTCGTTCGCCGATCGTTCCGGCCATGCGGTTGATGGCCCTGGCCAAGGCGCCGAGCTCGTCGGCCGACGCATAGCGCACGGTGACGTCATACTTCTCGCGTTCGATCTCGCCGGCGGCCGCGGCCAGTTCTTTTATCGGCCGCAGCACGAACGAGATGCTGAAAATCAATATGACGGTGATGACGATCAACGACATGATGATCAGGAGCATCACGGCCGACAGGATGCGCACGATCTCGCGATCGACCGAGTTCCGGTCGAGAAAGATGTAGAAGAAACCGTCCGGCGAACCGTCGGTCGCGAAAACGCGCTCGACGTTATAGAACGATCCGTCATCGGTCTCGCCGGTGCTGACGTTGGCCGCATTCAACGTCCGGCGGAACTGCACCTTGGTGACGCCGTCGAGCGGCGTCCCGACATTGTAGACGTCATCCCCGGCCTGGGAGACGAAACCATAGCCGGTGGCGTCGATGCCGGAATAGTCAGCCAGATCGAACACCGTTTCCAAACCGGTGCTCAAAAGCACGAAACCGCCGTCGTCGTTCGAGATCGGAACGGCGGCCCGCACCATCCAGCTCGAAAAAGCCGTCTCGTTTTCAACCGCCGCTATCTTGATTCCTTTGAGCGCCTTGGCGACTACCGCGGAAGACAGCATGCTTTGGCCGATCTCCTCCGCGGAGCGGCTGCTATAAACGATGTTGCCCTTGGAATCGACGATCCGGAGGACCCGCCGCTGGCCGCTGCGATCGATGTGTTCTTTGATTTCGTCAGGCAGGTCCGCGGTCCTGTTCGTGATCAGCTTGGCGACCGACGACATGTCGGCCAGACGCGCGGTCTCCTCGAGTAACGCGATACTGAAGCTCGAATACGATTTGGTCAAATAATGAAGGTCGCGTCGACGCGAAATCTCGCGCGACTGGCTTAAGGCGTCGAGAAAATAATTCGACGTGACCGCCAAAAGAAGGAAAGCGGTCGCCCAGAACAGCACCACGTTGAGCAACACTGCCTTGAGCACCAGCCGGCGCGAAAAAACATTGAGAGGCCGGTGCATGATCGCCGGATCGGGGTTGTCTTTGGCGGCCGCGCCGAGAAACAGGAATGCCAAAAATAAAACGATCCAGAGCGGATCCAGAAAAAAGATCACTTCCAGGCGAAAAACGGCCGCGGACAGCGAGGATGCCAGAAACAGGATGCCGAAAGCGCCCGAGCGCATCAGAGCCGCGTCCGGCTGCGAAGGCAGGCCGGCTTTCTCGGCCTTGCGTTTCGACCATCGAGTCATGAGAAAGAGCGCGATGATCGAGACGAACCATGAACCGAAGATCATCAGCATCTGCCGAGTATCGACCTCCGACACGGCCAGGCCGTTGATCAAGATGATCTTTCTCGGCGCCACCCAGGCGGCGGCCAGCGATAGTGAGACGGCCGTGAAAGCGATCCCCCGCCAAACCCTGACGTCGACGCCGGCGTAGAGTTCGACCATGAACCAAAGAAGAAACAACGAAGCCAACGGAAAGCAGAAGTTCGGCAGATAGGCGAGCTGCTCGGGGATGGGGCCAGGCGCATAAGCCATCAGTATCTGACCGAAAAACAGAGCCCCGAAGGCGGCGCCGAACGACAGAAAACACAGGGCGCCCCACAGCAAGAAGGTCTTCTTGCGGCCGAGATACTCCCTGAACAAAAAGAAAAAGGCGACCAGGCCGACGCTGACGACCAGGATCTCCGCGAACATCACCGAAATAATGGGCAGAACCCCCATGTTCATCCTCTCAAATGCGGGTTAACGCGGTTATTTTAGCACGGTTAGGGCTCGGTAGAGAAGCCGATTGTACACAGCGGCGTTTCGCCTTGCGCCGCATATCGTGAAATGCTACAACGACCTGGCCGGGCGCCCGTGGTGAAATGGATATCACGGCAGCCTTCGAAGCTGCTTTTGGGGGTTCGAATCCCTCCGGGCGCACCATATACCGCTCGCCCTTCGGGCTCGGGTACATGGCGCTACCATTGACGGAAACCGGCGACACTGCTAAAAATAGGTGCATTCGACGGGTCGGTAGCTCAGCTGGTAGAGCAGGTGCCTCTTAAGCACCGGGTCCTGGGTTCGAGCCCCAGCCGACCCACCACGATAAAACGCCATCCCCCATGGGACGGCGTTTTATCGTTTCCGGCTTACGGGCTTTTTGAAATCACTTTCCGAACAGCCCCTTCTTCTTCGGCGGAGCCTCGTCTTCGACTTCGATCTTTTCGGCGCCGACCAGGTACTGCTCGGCGATGTCGCGCTCGACCAGTCCGGACTTGAGCAGCCGGCCGAGATCCTGGGCCAGCGTCGTCATGCCCTCGGCGGACGACGTCTGGAGGACGTTCTTGATCTGCGGAACCTTGTTCTCGCGGATCAGGTTGGCGACCGCCGGATTGTTGACCAGGATTTCGCGGGCCGCCACCCGGCCGCCGCCGACTTTGGGCAACAACTGCTGCGAAATGACGCCGCGCAGCGTCAGCGCCAACTGGGCGCGGACCTGGTTCTGCTGGTAGGGCGGGAAGACGTCGATGATGCGGTCGATTGTCTGGGACGCGCTGTAGGTGTGGAGCGTGGCGAACACCAAATGGCCGGTTTCGGCGATGGTCAGGGTCGTGGCGATGGTGTCGATGTCGCGCATTTCGCCGACCATGACGACGTCGGGGTCCTGGCGCAGCATGTGCTTGAGGCCCTCCGGAAAGCTCAAGAAATCCTGGCCGAGCTGGCGCTGGCGCACGATGCTCTTTTTGGGTTCGAACAAGAATTCGATCGGGTCTTCGAGGGTGATGATGTTCTCGGCCCGGTTGGCGTTGATAGCGTTGACCATGGCCGCCAAAGTGGTCGACTTGCCCGAACCGGTCGGACCGGTGACCAACACCAGGCCGTGCGGAAGCTCGACGAACTTGTCGGCGATCTGCGGCAGCTCGAGCGATTGCATCGAAGGCACCTCCGAAGGAATGGTACGGGCCGCCATGGCCACATTGCGCTTCTCCCAGTGCATGTTGATGCGGAAGCGCTTGCCCGACGGAATCTGGTGGGCCATGTCGAGCTCCTTGTCGCGCAAAAACTTTTCTCTTTCGTCATCGCTCGCCAGCGAAAACAGAAGCTCCTGGGCGGTTTCGGACGTAACCACGTCCACGCCTTCGATCGGGGCGATGTCGCCGGCGATGCGCAGCAGCGGCGGCTTGCCGACGACGATGTGGATGTCCGACGCCTTCCGCTGGACCGCGACTTCGAAGAGCTGGTCCATGATCTCGAGCGCTTTTGGCTTGTTCATATC
>JACQSM010000042.1 GCA_016205965.1 Candidatus Uhrbacteria bacterium | reverse complement strand
TTCTTCCACATCTCCGGCTCCGAGTTCGTCGAGATGTTCGTCGGCGTCGGCGCCTCGCGCGTCCGCGATCTGTTCGCCAAAGCCAAGAAGAACGCGCCCTGCATCGTCTTCATCGACGAGATCGACGCCGTCGGCCGCCAGCGCGGCTCCGGCATCGGCGGCAGCCACGACGAACGCGAACAGACGCTCAACCAGATCCTGGTCGAGATGGACGGTTTCGATCCGAACCAGGGCGTCATCGTCCTGGCCGCGACCAACCGCCCCGACGTCCTCGACCCGGCGCTCCTGCGCCCGGGCCGTTTCGACCGCCGCATCGTCCTCGACGAGCCCGACATCAACGACCGCGAATCGATCCTCAAGATCCACGTCCGCAACAAGCCGGTAGCCGAAGACGTCAACATCCGCCGCGTCGCCGAACGCACCCCGGGCTTCTCCGGCGCCGACCTGGCCAATCTCATGAACGAAGCCGCAATTCTGGCCGCCCGACGCAACAAGAAGAAAGTCGGCCAGGACGAACTGCTCGAGAGCATCGAGCGCGTCATGCTCGGTCCCGAACGCAAGAGCCACATCCTGTCCGAAGATGAGCGCAAAATCACCGCCTACCACGAAGCCGGCCACGCGCTCGTCGCCCACATGCTGCCGAACGCCGATCCGGTCCACAAAATTTCCATCATCTCCCGCGGTTTCGCCGCCGGCTACACCCTCAAACTGCCGGTCGAAGAGCGCCGCATGCACCGCAAGGTCGAGTTCCTCGAGGACATGGCGGTCGCTTTGGGCGGCTACGTCGCCGAGCGCGAGATCTTCGGCGGCGACAACCTGACCACCGGCGCTTCCAGCGACCTGCGCAAAGCCACCCGCCTGGCCCGCCAGCTGATCACCGACTACGGCATGTCCGACAACCTCGGCCCGCGCACGTTCGGCGAAAAAGAAGAGATGGTCTTCCTGGGCAAGGACATTCATCACGCCCGCGACTACAGCGAGAAAGTCGCCGAGATGATCGACGCCGAAATCTCCCGCATCATCCACGAAGCGCTGGAAACGGCCCAAGGCATCATCCGCCGCGAGCGCAAGAAGATGGAAAAGATCGTCGAGGTCCTGCTCGAAAAAGAAACGATCGAAAAAGAAGAGTTCGAAGCGCTGTTCGCAGAGCATCCCCATGAGAAAGCGGGCGATGCGTCCGGCGGCATGCCGGCGCATACCAACGAGGCCGCCGACGGCAAGAAGTCCGATTGGCGTCCGAGTCCGGCCCAAGCGTAACGCATAACAGGAGGATTATGCCCATCAAACACGCGCCGCACGCACCGTTCTATCGCCATATCGTCGCCGACGCCTGGCGCTTATCGTGGGAACATAAGCACCTCTGGATCTTCGGATTCTTCGCCACCTTCATCGGCTTCGGCGGAGTCTACGAAATGCTCTTCAAAGCCTATCGCGACCAGGCCGATCTGGTTCCGGCCTTGGCGCTCCTGGCCTCGCCGCTCGACCTCGTCCCGGGCTTCGTCACCATCAAGACCATCGTCCGCTTCTCCCCCTACCCGATCGCCTCGACCCTGCTGTTCACGCTCCTGGCGGGATTGTTCCTGGCGCTCTTCGCCTGGATGACGGTGATGTCGGTCGGCGCCCTCATCGCCAGCGCCCGAAAGATTTCCCGCGGCAGCCATCCCGATTTCGCCGAAGGACTCAAAATGGGAGCCGAACCGTTCTGGCGCGTCCTGGGCATCGTCGCCTTGGCCAAAGGCGCCGCCTTGATCGCCTTCATCCTCACCGGCACTAATCTTTTCTACCTGGCCGCGGACCGCGACATGTGGGGCGCGCTGCTCTTCGTCCTGTCGTTCATCGTCATGACCGCCATCGCCGTCGTCACCTCCCTGCTGGCCGTGTACGCCTCCTGTTTCGTCGTCGTCAAAAACGCCGGCCTGCGCGCATCGCTCGTCAGCGCCTGGGACCTGCTCTCGACCCACTGGCTGGTCAGCCTCGAGATGATCCTGGTGCTGATGCTCCTCGACCTGGCTGTCGGCCTGGCCGCCGTTCTCGGTCTCTTGGTGCTCTCGGTGCCGGTCGTCTTCCTGTTCATGCTCGGCATCGCCGTGAAATCGCGCATCCTGGTCATCGGGCTGATGATGCTCGGCGGCGCCGCCATCATGGCCGTCACGGTGGCCCTGGGCTCGTTCCTGACGACCGTCAAAATCTCCGGCTGGACGTTGTTCTGGTCCGAAATGGTCGATGGCAAACCGGTGGCCAAAGTCCATCGGCTGACCCACTGGCTCAAGGAGCGCTTCGGGCGCTAAGCGCCGAAACGTCAGCCCGCCGCCCCGGGCTGATTTTTTGTTGCCGCGCGTGGTACAATGACGGCACTATGGCATCGATCGAAGACCTCCTCGGAAAAAAGAAGGGCAAAGCCGCCGACGAGTCCGCCCAAGGCAAGTTCGCGGCCAAAATGGACGAGATCAAGATCAAGGAACTCGAAAAGATGACCCAGGCCAAGGCCGTCCAGCAGGGTTTCGAGTACATCAGCCTGTTCGGATTTCCGATCTCGCCCGAAGCCCTGCAGCTGATTCCGCGACTCCAGGCCAAGGAGCATAAAGTCATCGCCTTCCTGTTCACCGGCAGCGAGCTTCGCGTCGGCGCCATCGATCCCAACGACCCGGCGATCAAGGAGATCGTCTTCCAGGCCCAGGAACGCTCCCATGCCAACGCCAAAGTCTACATGATCTCCGAACACAGCTTCGGCACGGCCGAAAAGCTGTACGACGCCCTGCCGGAAGTGAAGGCGGTCGTCAAAGGCGTCGAGATCACCGAGGAAGACCTAAAGAAATTCCAGGCGCTGGTGCCGACGCTCAAGGCTCTCGACGAGCATGTCCAAAAAGTCTCGACCACCGACTTCGTCACCCTGGTGATCGGCGCCGCGCTCGGCTCCGGCGTTTCCGACATTCATATCGAGGCCGAAGAAACCGAGGTCGTCGTCCGCTTCCGCATCGACGGCATCCTCCAAAAAGTCGCTTCGGTCAAAAAAGAGTTCTGGCCCCGCATCATCAACCGCATCAAGCTGATCGCCGTCCTCAAGTTGAGCCTGACCACGGCGCCGCAGGACGGCCGCTTCACCATCTATTTGAAAGACGACAAGGTCGACGTCCGCGTCAGCACCCTGCCGACCTCATACGGCGAATCGGTCGTCATGCGCCTGCTCCGCTCGGCGACCATCGGCCTGCAATTCGAGCAGCTCGGCATCCGCGGCAAGGCCTACGAACAACTCAAGCGCGAAGTCGAACGGCCCAACGGCATGATCATCACCACCGGTCCGACCGGCAGCGGCAAGACGACGACGCTCTACGCTATCCTCAACAAGCTCAACGACGGCGTCACCAAGATCATCACCTTGGAAGATCCGGTCGAATACCACCTCAAAGGCGTCAACCAATCGCAGATCGACAAGAGCAAGGACTACACTTTTGCCAAGGGATTGCACTCGATCCTGCGCCAAGACCCCGACGTCGTCATGGTCGGCGAACTGCGCGACCTCGAAACGGCGGAAGTCGCCATCCAGGCGGCGCTCACCGGCCACCTGGTGGTCTCGACCATCCACACCAACAGCGCCGCCGGCGCCATCCCCCGCTTCCTGTCGATGGGCGTGAAACCGTTCTTGCTGGCCCCGGCCATGAACGCCATCATCGGCCAGCGCCTGGTCCGCAAGATCCATGCCGATTGCAAGGTCGAAGATACGCTGCCGGCCGACAAACTCGAGCGGGTCAAAAAAATCGTGTCAGAGATCAGCCCGGAAGCGGGAGTCAAAGTCGACGTCAACGCGATGAAATTCTACAAAGGCAAGGGCTGCGCCGTCTGCAACGATTCCGGCTACAAAGGACGCTTGGGCGTCTATGAAATCCTGACCATGACGGCGGAGATCGAAAAGGTTATCTTGAGCGGCGCGGTTTCCGAATACGACATGCAAGCAATCGCCGTCAAACAGGGCATGATCTCGATGGTGCAGGACGGCGTCTTGAAAGCGCTCGACGGCATCACCACCGTCGAAGAAGTGTTCGGGGTGGCGGAATAACGGCTCGCAATCCAAAAGAAATTTTTGTGCCAAAAAGCAGGGCGGCTCTTCAGAAGGCGATGAACGAAACCCTCGCTGAACTCAAAAAAATTCAGCAAGAATTTGACGATCTCAAAAAACGCGTCACGTCGACGATGCGCAACGGCGCCGTTCGTAACGACAAGAAAAAACTCGGGGAGCTTCGCAGGAAACTCGGACTCAAATGACGCCTATGCGGAAATCGAACGAAAATGCCGATCCGGAGAAAAAGCCGCCCCAGGAGGCGGCCGAAGCAAAAGGAACCGAGTATGAAAACGTCGCGACTGCGCTCAAGGATGCCGAGCGGGCAGAACAGTTGATGCAGGAATCGATCAGTGAAGCCGAGGCTTTTTTCAAAGAGAAAGGGATCGAGGACGACCCGGAGACACTCGAAGCCTTGGATGACCTTCGCGCCCAAGCCAAGAAGCTGATCAAGAGGCGGGACGAGCTGACTTTGCAGAGTCTGACCCTGCAAGAACAGCTCGAGGATGCCAAGGCCGCCGAAGCCGAGAAACCCGCCGCCAAAGAGGCGCCGATCGAGGTTTCCGACGACATGATCGTGGAAAGCGTCGATGTAAGCCTTGAGAAAACGTTGTCCGGGGCATTAGCCGCCTATGATCGCCAGTCGGAAGGTCCCGATTCAGATCTGGAACATGCTAAAAAGTTCACCGAGATTGAACCTGAGATGTCGACCGACTCCGACTTGGCTGAAAAATTGGAATCTTTCATAAAACATAAAGAGGATTTTATCCGCTATGCCACCGAAGAATCCGATGCTGAAATAATTACGCATGTCGCGATCATCGGCGGACTCGATGCGGAAACTGAGGCTGCTTTAAGAGTCGGCGGCAAAGCCGAAGAGCTTCGAAAGCACATACTCGCGAAGGCTGATATGGAGCTTGAAATGCTGAAGAAGACGCTCCGCCAGCACGAGGCCAGAAGACTGAAAACCAAACAAATTCAGGCCGAAACGGCCGAAACTGTACCTGAAGTCAAGCTTCCGGAAGCTTTGGTCAATGACCCGTATAAATTTATCACTGAAAACCGGACCGAAACGGAACAATTAAAAGACAAGCGCCATGAATTGCCGCCATGGCAAAACGCCATGATCCAGGGCCAAGAGGTCTTATTGCAACGCGCTGCCGCCGCAATTGAAGATCAGGGAGAAAACAAGGACGAAAATGCCGTGATCGGCAAAACCATCGATATGAGCATTTCTGAAGCCGAGGCGTCAGGCCTTGGTCGAACATTCTTTGCGGTCAAGGAAAGCGTGAGGTCGAGTCTGAAGATCAATGCCTCGGATATCGATAAGGTGTTGAAGATGACCGAGGCATCGTCACTGCCCCCGAACATTAAAAACGCCGTCAAACTCCAAGCTAAAATGGCCCTTGCCATTATTTCCGGAAATCTCGTCGGTAAAACATTGCGAGAGTTCGATGGCAAGAATTGCGGAACGTCGCCTGACGATCCGGAATGCAAAAAATTGTCATCGAGGTTGGTGGCGCTGGATCAGATTTCTTATCCTTTCATGTCCGCGATCGAAGTCCAAAAATCGAAAGACATGGCCGGGGAGTTGCGCGAAAAGTTCGTCCCCGAAACGGTTTCCGCGATTCGCGAGATGTTTCCCAATATCCCGGCTGAAACATTACAAATGATGGAGAGGAGGGGTCAGGGTATCGACGTCGAGGTCTCTTTCGGCATGAGGGGTAAAGGAGAAAACAACGGCGGTATTTACGATTCGAAAGCAAAGAAAATAACGGTTCGGGCCAGCAATGTCGAGAAAGAAACACAGAAAAATTTGCTCATGACCCACGAACTGCTGCACGGCCTGAGCCATAATGACGAAACGGACGACCCTTCAAAAAATACCGGCTTGAAGCTCGATGCCGAGGTCTCGAAAGGTCTATTGGCCGAAGAAGATTTCACGCCCGATGATTGGCGCGACGCGGGCTTTGGTATGGAAGAGGCGATAACCGAGACGCTCACCGAAAAAATACTGACGAAACAAGGCCGATCAATCGCCGATCTCGGATACAAAAAAGAACGGGCGGCGCTCGCGAAGGCGCTTGAAGAGATGGCCGCGCTCGGACATTCAGATCTGTTCGAAAGGATCGTTGCCGAGTATTTCGGCAATAAAAAGGAAATCAAAACCATCTGGCCGACGGATCCAGATCCGACAATAAACAAAAAATACCAGAGCGTCTACAAACGAATGGCCAACAAATTACTCTACGCGACCCAAGCCGGCCGTGGCGTGAGCGATCCATGGCAATAGCCCAACGACTCGTTCTGGAACGTTCAAAAGAAAATCCGCCCTCGGAATGGGGCGGTTTTATTTGCGCCGGTACTCCGGAATCTTGGTGATTCCAGCGCTCCGAAGCTCCTGTCGCCGCGTCTCGATCGGACCGAAGACGGGCTTGGCCAGGCCGCTGCCGCGCGGCGGCACCAGGCCTTCGTCGCCGAAAGCGATGTGGCCGTCCTCGCGGAAGGCGATCTCGGCGATCTCCTGGTCCGCGCGGTCGATGAAGGCGCGGTCGATGTCGCCTTTGCCGGTCCGGCAGTGGCGCGCCTCGTGCATCAGCGTCTCGAAGAGGCTTCGCATCGGGGGCAGCTCGGTTGCCGACTTGGCCGCGATCCACATCTCCTTGAACGCGCGGTCGCCGATGCCGGCGAAACCCAGCAGCCTGGCCATCCGTTCGTCCTTGGGCAGAAAGAAGTAGATGGGCAGCTTCACCGCCGCCGGATTGTTGATGGCGAAAAGCCGGAAGGCGGCCATGAAGCGATCCTGGCTCGCCCGGTCGAACTCGCCGTATGGGACGATGTCGAACTCGCCGAACCGAAGAACGTCGGCGGCTCCGGGAAACCCCAGATACTTGAGAAAGCGCCGCGGACCGTAGTGGTTGTGCGCCACCAGCCGGTAGCCGTGAATCTGCTTGGCGTTCTCGTTGATCATGGCGGCGTCTTTACCGTCGTCGGCCACGGCGATCTTGTCGCCGAAAAGATCGCGGGCCGCTTCCAGCCAGGCGGCTTTGGACGCCTGGCTCATGTCCGAGATGTACCACATGAGGTGGGCCTCGAGCGGCGCCTTGCCCAGCTCGACGTTGGCCAGGATGATCTTGCAGAGCGTCGGATCGGAGAGCTGGCCGAGCAGCCGGCCGAGTTCGTGATCGTAGGCGTTCTGGTCGACGAGGATGCGCTCCTCGGACAAGAGGCTCTTCTTGTCGAGCGAGTAGTCGAAGATCGACGTCCGCCGTTTGTCGGCCGAGCAGTCGGCCAGGACGCCCAGCAGGAACAGCCGGGTTTTATCCGGATCCGACTTACGATAGATCTGGCCGATGCCCTGGGCGCCGAAGACGAGCTGCACTCCCGGGGCCATGAACTTGAAATACCGCGAAGGGTGCACCAGGATATGCTTCAGATCCTCGGTGAACTTCAGGTAGACGGCGGTTTCGCCCGGCGCCGACTGCGCCGAAATGCCGGCCGGACCGGTGACGAAGCTCTTGTCGTTATCGTAGGCGTTGCAGATGAACTCGCGCACCGCCTTGAACGCCTTGAGATCGTCGTCGCCGATCGGCTGATCCCATCCCTGGAAGGACTCGATCATGCGCGAAGACGCTTTGCGCGTCACGACCGTCTTTTCTGGGTCGGCGGCATCGGGCGACGAGTAGACGAAATAGATCTCGTGGAAGCGGCGGCCATCGACGTCCATCTCCTTCTGTTCGAAAGAGAGACGATACGGGCCGGACGCGTCGTGGGAAGAGATCGTCAGTTCGAGGCCCAGTCGCAGGGCGCCGATCGTCGCGAGCTTGGAGCCGGAGCCCTTCTCGCCGATGACGGTGGTGTCGCCGGGATTATCGCGCCGGGTCGAGAGTCCGATGTACTCGAGCAGAAGGCGGTTGACGGTGCCCTTGTTGGAGATTTTAAGGTACTGCATCGCGCACCTCGCGCCGCGACGCTCCATGCGCCGCTAAATCGACCGTAACATGCGAGGTATAGCGTGACAAGAAAAAGGCGGCCCGAGCCGCTTTTTTATGCGTCAATCTCCCTCGAGCCGCCTTTGATCAGCCGTATCGTCAGTTCGCGATAATTCGGCAGCCGATGGATCGACGGCATGCGGTCGGCCCACTCGATCAGGGCGACGGTATCGTGTTTGCCGGCCAGCTCCCAGAAGCCGGCGTCGATCATCTCTTTCTCGGATTCGATGCGATAGGCGTCGGCGTGCAGGATCGATCTGATCTCGCCCATTTTGCCGCCTTTGACCGGAATCGAACGCATCAGTACGAAGGTCGGGCTGTGCACCTTGGTCTTGGCGCCGAGCGCGGCCGCCAGCATCTGCACCAGCGTCGTTTTGCCGGCGCCGAGGTCGCCGACCAGGCCGATGATCTCTCCGCCCTTGAGCGAGCGGGCGAAGTCCTTGGCAAAGGCCCGCATCGCTTCCAGATTTTCGATGGCGGTCGTTTTCATACGCTCACATGCGGCCCAATTCCCAATTCGGATCGACGTCTGTTTTCGACGGCTGCTTGAAATCTTTTGCCAGCGCGCGATAGGCCGCGGCCATGGCGATCATGGCGGCGTTGTCGGTGCAGTATTCGAGCGGCGGTTCCATGAACGCGACGTTCGGAAGTTTTTCCGCCGTCGCGGCCGCCAGCATGATGCGCAGTTTTTTGTTGGCGGCGACGCCGCCGGCCAGCATCAGCGTTTTCGCGCCGGTATCGCGCGCTGCCCTGATCGTTTTCGCCACCAGAACTTCGACGATCGCCTGCTCGACTGAGGCTGCCAGATCCGCAGTGAACTGACTGTCGGACATTTTGTCACGATGATCGTCGATGAAATAGCGAACCGCGGTCTTAAGACCAGAAAAAGAAAAATCGTAGTTGGCTTCGTGGAGCATCGGCCTTGGAAAGTCGACAGCGAATGGGTTGCCCTTGGCCGCCAGCCGCGAAATCGCCGGCCCGCCGGGATAGCCCAAGCCCATGAGCTTGGCCGACTTGTCGAAGGCTTCGCCCGAAGCGTCGTCGCGGGTGGCGCCGAGGAGGCGATGGTCGCCATGGTCTTTCATGAGCAGCAGCTCGGTGTGGCCGCCCGAGACGACCAAGATTAGCGCCGGGAAAATTTTCTTTGGCGACGCGGCTTGCAAAGTTTTGTTGCCGAGCCAGTTGGCGTAAATGTGGCCTTCGATGTGATTGACGCCGACCAATTTTTTGCGCCAGGCGATGGCCAGGGCGCGGGCGGTATCGAGGCCGACTCGGAGCGAAGTGACCAGGCCCGGTCCGCGAGTCGCGGCCACGACGTCTATTTTTTTACCGAGCTTCTCGCCGTCTTCCGACCCGACCACCTTTTTGGCGAGCGCGGCCAAGAGCTTAGGCATGGTTTCGGCATGGGCCCGAGCGGCGACCTCGGGCACGACCCCGCCATATTTGGCGTGAATGAGCTGCGAAGAGACGATATGCTCAAGCCGCTTGATCTTGGCTCGGTCGACCTCAAGATAGGCCGCAGCGGTTTCGTCGCAGGATGATTCGATGGCCAGGATGCGCATAGGCTTGGAGTGTACGCCTTGGGCGCGGACTCTGTCCAGCCAAAATAGGCTCAACTTAGCCTTAAAAGGCTTGACAAAAGGCTCATTTTGTGCTATCCTACGGACAGTCGTAGCTCTCTCAACAAACCCATGCCAGGAGGGCCATCATGGCCACCATCACCCTTCCCAGCAAGATCATCATCACCGCCGACCCGGAGCTGCGCGCCAAGTTGGAGCGCAAGATGGAGGAGTACAAGCACCGTTGGTCGTTTCCGTACAGGGCACCGGAGGTCACACCCTATTCAACATACCGCTGCGAAGCGCTCTCCGAGCTGCTCGAAAAGGGCAGCTGCGACGTGGACGCCCTACGCGCCCGGTACAGCGGGACGGACTGGTTCCACGCCCCCGAGTTTGAGGACTCGGTCGACGTCATCATGAAATACAACGCCGGCCTGGCCCATGAGGTCCGTGGCGGCACCGGCCTCAAGTAGGCCGCGCGCACCAAGGCGAGACAAGAGCGCATCTGCTCCTGTCCCCCGGGTGCGCTTTTGTTTTTGGGCCGCAATAGGCTTGACCACGGCCGTATTTCGAAGTATCGTAGCGTCATTCGCGTATCTACGGTCCCATCGTCTAACGGTTAGGACGACTCCCTTTCACGGAGTAAATAGGGGTTCGATTCCCCTTGGGACTACCAAAAACACCCGCCAAACGGCGGGTGTTTTTGATTCTCCAGTTATTTACTCTTCGGACGGAATCAACGTCTTAATTTTTTCCGTACCGTAAAAATGAACAACGTGGCCGATCCGTTTCTTTTTGAGGAATCCCGTCTTCACCAACGACGCCAGGTCGTTAAACGAAGTAGCGCGCGACACCCTGTTGACCGCTTGATAAGAACCCAGCGTCGTGGAATGCTCGTCATTGCTCCGCAAGTACTTAATCAAAAATATCTGCCTGTCATTCAACCCGTATTTTTTCCGAGCAGCGCCCGCAATTTCAGCACCCTCCCTTCGCGCGCGTTCGATATGAATCTTGAAGTCCTGATACGCCTCTTTAACCTTACGGATAACATAACTCACGAAGTACGTAAGGTCATTTCCATCCTGTTCCGCGTATACATAC
This sequence comes from Candidatus Uhrbacteria bacterium, assembly GCA_016205965.1. Taxonomy (GTDB): domain Bacteria; phylum Patescibacteriota; class Patescibacteriia; order SG8-24; family SG8-24; genus JACQSM01. The sequence continues at coordinate 4,142 of JACQSM010000042.1, read as the reverse complement.
GCCATCGTATACCCATTCTTGCCGCCGCTCTTGATTTTTGCGGCAATGGGCAGATAAGCAATCGCCCAGTAATCATGTCGGGGCTGGAGCAAATACCAATAGAAGAGCAATCGCGCAAGACGTCCATTCCCATCAGTGAACGGGTGAAGATACCCGATCCAGAAATGCAGCATGGACGCCTTTACGATCGGGTGAATGAAGGTAGTCTCGTCATCATTCGCAAACGACACGAGAGCCGCAAGCGATGTTTTTACGAATGAAACATCCGGTCCTCTGTGATAAATAAAGGCGCCATCATGCACGTCTACAGGTTCACCGACACGACGCAGTCGCGGCGCTTCCCCCTGCGCATCTCGAGTACCATCAGTAAGAATCGAATGCATCTCAAGAAGCAGATCGAGGCTCAACGGTCTCAGCTTTAGTTCCCGCTCGACCGCAAGCATTGCTCGATGATTGTTCAAGATCATGCGGTCAGACGTATTTCGCGGCGCGATCTTCTCGCGAAGCATTCGCTGCGCGTACACTCGACCCGTATCGGCGCCCTCCAGCTGCGCCGAAGCGATTGCTTCATCCATCAATCCTTTTGAGACAAAGCGCCGTCGTTCATCGGCCTTCAAATCGGCAACGGACGCCATCAAATCACCGCCCGCATGGAGGTCTAGATCATGACAGTCCCTCTCAATATGGGCCAACCTAACCCAACCAAACGTCTCATTATCCTTTGTTATGATTTTTGAGGGCATTCTCTCGAAGCTTCGAGCGAGTCGTACTGCATACCACGCTTGCACGGCTGTGAGGCCGCTCGGCAGCGGTTTTTGATACTTTGCCATCTCCCAATGTTTATATTCCGGTTCATTGGCGCGCTCAATAAAAGCATCAATTTCTTGCCGTCGTGCGGAATCTTCGAGTGCCTGAATGACAGCAATCCTGTCAGCAGGCTCAATTTTTGGCTTCTCTAAGCGGAATAGCTCCATAAATAGTCTAATGAGACTAACTTTAGACTAAGTATAGACTATTCCACCGAAAGTGTCTAGTTATACAACTATTAGACTCTCTTGGTACCCTTGCCACAATGGGTTCCTTTCCCCTGCGGTAGTCAGTTAGCCCCTGATGTTTATCTGGACCGCTTGAGATGCTTTTTCAGCGTCTGCCGGAACTCATCCATCGATACGCTCTTATGCAGATAGGTGTTGACGCCGAACTCGCGCAGGCGCTGTTGCGCCTCGATCGACAGATCGAAATTCGTCAACATGACGATGGGAATGTCCTTGGTGACGTCTTCGGTCTTCAACCGCAAGGCCGCCTCCATGCCATCCATGACCGGCATGGCCACGTCCATGAGGATGAGATCCGGTTTCAGACGGCGTGCCGCCTCACGCCCGCGATTTCCATCATGGGCATAATAGATTTCCAAACCCATCTCGGCCATGTAGCCGCCGAAAATCCGCCGGATATCCGGATCGTCGTCCACCATGAGAATATGCGTCCTTTTTTTCATAGCAGAAACAGTATACACGCTACCGCTGGCGCAGGGCCACCGACGGATTGAGTCGGGCGGCTTCGAATGCCGGCAGCACGCCAGCTATGACGCCGACGATGAACGTATAAAGAAGAACCTGGCCGATGATCAGTCCGTCGAAAGCGACCTTGAGCAGGGCGATGCCGTAACCGTTGGCGATCGCTTCGACCGCCTTGGCCAAGGCGACGCCGCCGAGGCATCCGGCAACGCCGCCGACCAGGCCGAATATCCCCGACTCCAGCAAAAAGAGGCCGATGACATGGGCGTTAGTGGCGCCGATCGCTTTCATGATGCCGATCTCGCGGGTGCGTTCGAGCACCGAGGTGTACATGCTGTTCATGATGCCGATGCCGCCGATGACCACGGCCACGGCCGCGACCAGAAAAAGCACCAGCTCGATCACGCCGATGACGTCGCCGACGATCTGGGACGCCTTGTCCGGAGTCAGCACCGAAAACTGCTCGAGTCCCTTCTGGGCGCCGAGAACGCGCTCGACGTCGGCGGACAGCTCCGTCAGCGACGCCCCGGGCTCCGCCTTGATCAGCATGACCGAAAAGCCGTCATGGCGGCCGAGCACCTTGCGCATCATCGCCATCGAGATGAAAACGGAATTGTCGTGGTTCGGCTCCCCCAATTCGCGCAAGATGCCGGTGACGACGTATGCCCTGCCCTTGATGACCAGCGTGTCGTTCAAACCGACCGGCCGCGAGAAGGCCGTACGGGCGAACTGCGCGCCCAAGACGATTTCCCGGGCCTCCTCGCGCTCCGGCCAGGCGCCCGAGGCTATCCGGAATCCCTGCGATTCCTCGAAGATGGTGCTGATAAGGGCCCAGGGCTGCCCGTGCAGCGAAACATTTTTTCTTTCGCCGCGGAATTCGGCGACGGCGATCTTCCCCTCCGACGTCGGCATGATCTTGGCGACGCCGTCGATGGCCGCTACCGCCGCGATGTCCCGATCGCGAAACTCCCCGTGATCGAGCAGCGACGCGAACGGATTGGTGATGTCCCGCGGCACGGCGATCAGCAGATCGGCGCCGAATTGGCGGAGCTGGGCGCTGACCGCATTCCGCAATCCCTGGCCGAGAAAAATCAGCGCGACCACCACTACGATGCCGATGAAGATGCCGACGGTCGTCAGCGCCGAACGGAGCTTGCGGTAGCGCAGGCCGCCGAACACGATCGCGAGGAGCGTTTTCAGCCTATTCATACCGTAATGCCTCCGTCGGCAAGAGACGCGCCGCCTGCCAGGCCGGCACGACGCCGAAGAGCGCGCCGAGAACGAACGTGAACGACAGCGACCCCAGAATGACGAGGGGATCTATTTCCACGGACAGCAGCGCCAGTCCGCCGGTCGCGCCCGAAGCGGCTTCCGCTACTTTGGCGATGGCCAACGAAGCCAAACTACCGATGACGCCGCCGGTCGCGCCGTACAATCCCGCCTCCAGAAGAAACATCGTCAGAATCTTAGACTCCGCGGCCCCGAGCGCCTTCATGATGCCGATCTCGCGGGTGCGTTCGAGCACGGCGGTGAACATGGTATTCATCACGCCGACGCCGCCGACCAAGAGAGCGACCGCGGCCAGCCCGCCGAGCACGATCCTGACCGTATCGAGAACGTTCCCGACCAGCCGCAGGGCTTTGTCCGGCGTCAGGATGGCGAAGTCGCCGATGCCGCGCTGTCTCGAAAGCGTCGCCTTGGCCGAATCGGCGACCGCGTTGAGATCGTACCCGGTTCCGACTTTGAGAATGATGGCGCGCACGCCGGTCGTATCGCCCGTCAGCCGCCGGAATTCGCGCTGGGAAAAATAGATCATGGCGTCGTTGGCGGCGTCGCCGGTCGGCTTGAAGATGCCGGCGACGCGATAGCGGCGGCCGCGGATGACGAGCTCGTCGGAGACGGTCAGCGGACGGCGAAAACGCCATGCCGCCGCCGTCGATCCGGCGACGACCTCCTTGGCGTCTTCGCGCGTCGGCCAGTAGCCCTCGGCGATGCCGAATCCCTGCGATTCGCGATAGAGAATTTCCGTCTCCATCCAAGGACTGCCGTGGATCAGGATCGCCTTTTCTTCGCCGTCGAGGGCCGCCTTGAGCGTCCGCGTCTGCATCGGCAGGACGATGCGGATGCCCTCGACGCTCTTGAGGGCGTCGACATCCTTGTCGCGAAGCTCGCTCCCGCCGAACATGCCCGCGAACGGATTGTTTTCCTTGCCCGGAAAAACGAAAATCAGATCGCTGCCGAAACTCCGCATGCGCTCGGCGACCGCCGTCTCGAGGCCTTGGCCGAGAAGCAGAAACGACACGATCAGCGTCGAGCCGAGGCTGATGCCGAGCACCGTCAGCGCCGTACGCCGGCGCCGGTACTGAAAATTGCGGAATACCAGGCCGATCATACTCCGCCGTTATCGTGTCCGCGTCCCGTCCAAATCGATTTTTCGGCCAAACCGTGGTTCCGCACCAGCCGCCCGTCCTGGAAATTGAGCGTCCGAATGGCATGCGACGCGACATGCGGGTCATGCGTCACGATGATGATCGTCTTGTGGAGCTTCCGCCAGAGTTCGACGAGCAGATCGATGATCTTGCCCGAGGTCGCCGAATCGAGGTTGCCGGTGGGTTCGTCGGCCAG
>JACQSM010000009.1 GCA_016205965.1 Candidatus Uhrbacteria bacterium | reverse complement strand
ACCCGCAGCACGACGTTCCCGGATTCGTCCGGGCCGACCGGCGTGTCTTCCGAGGGGATGTTGGGAACTTTTTTCAGCTCCTCGATCAGCTTGGACTCGGCCTCATCCAGCTCCTGCTGGGCGCCGGCGTGCCGTTTCTTCAATTCCTTGCCACGGGCCACGTCGCGCGCCTTGGCCGCCTCGTTGGCCTGGCGATTGATCTCTTCGACCTCGACCGCCTTTTTCCTCTTGACGGCGTCAAGCTCCAGGATGACGTCGACGTCGGCGGCGCTCTTCTTGGCCTTGCAAGCGTCCTTCACCCGTTGCGGGTTTTCGCGCAAAAATTTGATGTCGATCATAAGGCGGATTTGACGCAAAAATCATGACACGGCCGCTCGCCTTTTAGCAAGGCGGCGATGGACTTCGATTTTGATGCGCGAGGACGCGTATCGGGACGGCCGCATCGCCGGCAGTCGAATGAGCCGCGGCTTCTTCGGCATCGTCGCGATCTGGGCCAGGAACGAGGGGTGGTCGATCCTTTGGTCGTAACCGACGCAGATGACGTCGGGGCGCAATCGGCGCACCAGCGTCCAGCGGCGGCCGCGATCGCCGACCACGGCGCGGTCGACCCAGCGCACGGCCGCGACCATCGCCGCCCGTTCGCGTTCGCCGAAAAACGGCGGCGCGCCCTTCTCTTTCTTGACTCGGATGTCCGGCGTCACGGCGATGATCAGCCGGTCGCCCTTCTTTTTCGCGGCTCGCAAAAAAGCCAGGTGCCCGGGATGCAGCAGGTCGAAGACGCCGAAGGCCAAGACGGTTTTCATAACACCTATTTTTCCGGCCGCAGCGTCGGGAAGAGGATGACCTCCTTGAGGCCGTGCGAGCCGGTCAGAAGCGCCACCAGGCGATCGATGCCGATGGCCCAGCCGGCCGTCGGCGGCATGCCGGTTTCGAGCGCTTCGACGAAATCGAGGTCCATGTGCTGGGCTTCGTCGTCGCCGCCCTGGCGCAGCCGTTCCTGCTCTTCGAAACGCCGGCGCTGGTCGATCGGATCGTTGAGTTCGGAGTAGGCGTTGGCCAGTTCGATGCCGCGGCCCAGGACGAGCTGGAAACGCTCGACGTAGCGACCGTCCTCGGGCTTTTTCTTGGCCAGCGGCGACAGCTCGAGCGGATGATCGATGACGAAGGTCGGATCGACGATGTTGGCCCGGACGGTTTTCTTGTATAGATTGTCGAGAATGGCGCCGCGATCGTCCTTGGCCTCGACTTTGACGCCTTTCGATTCGGCTGCCTTGGCCAAAGAGGCCCGGTCCGGGCACTGCTCGATGTCGACGCCGGCGTACTGCAGGACGGCGTCGCGGAACGTGATCCGCGGATACGGCGCGGTGAAATCGATCTTCATCTCGCCGACCTCGAGCACCGGCGATCCGTTGACCCGGCCGACGACCAGCGTCAGCAGCTCCTCGGTCATGATCATGTGCTCGCGATAGTCGGCGTAAGCCTGGTAGGCCTCGATCGAAGTGAACTCGGGATTGTGCAGATGATCGATGCCTTCGTTGCGGAAATTCCGGCCGATTTCGAAAACGCGCTCGAAGCCGCCGACGATCAGGCGCTTGAGATACAGCTCGGGAGCGACCCGGAGGTAGAGGTCGATGTCGAGAGCGTTGTGGTGGGTCACGAACGGCCGGGCGGTGGCCCCGCCGGCGATCGGTTGGAGGATCGGCGTCTCGACTTCCATGAAACCCTTGGCCGCGAAAAACTCGCGGATGGTCTGCACGATGAGCGAGCGCTTGCGGAAGATCGCCCGGACTTCGGGGTTGCTGACCAGGTCGAGGTAGCGCTTGCGGTAGCGGATCTCGGTGTCGGTCAGGCCGTGCCATTTTTCGGGCAGCGAGGCCAGCGACTTCGACAACAGCGTGAAGCCCGAAACCGCGATCGTCTTCTCGCCCATCTTGGTGACGAAAACCGTGCCCGTGATCTGCAGGAAATCTCCGCGATCGATGTTGGCGGTGAAAAATGCGAAAGCTTCGGCGCCGATGATGTCGCGCTTGAGGTGCAGCTGGATCTTGCCGGTGCCGTCCTCGAGGTCGGCGAAGAGGGCGCCGCCGTGGCCGCGCTGGGCCATCAGTCGGCCGCCGATGACGACGCTCTCGCCCTTCTTGGCGATGTCGTCGAAGCGCATCAGAACCTCGCCGATCTTGTGGCTGATCGCGCTCTTCGCCGGATACGGATCGACGCCGGCGGCGGCAATACGATGGAGTTTTTCGAGCCTGATCGAGGCTTCGTCGGTTCCGCGTTCATCCATACTATTTGATTTCAGCGATGGTGTAACGGACCGTGCCCGAAGGAACCTTAATCTCGACGACCTCGCCGACCTTGTGGCCCAGGAAGGCCTGGCCGAGCGGCGATTCGTTGGAGATCCTGCCCTTGAGCGGATCCGACTCGTTCGAGCCGACGATGGTGAAGTCCTTTTCTTTACCGTCGTAGTTCACCCTGATGGTGGCGCCGATGCTGACGGTATCGCCGTGTTTCTCTTCGATGACCACGGCCCGGTTGACCAGGTCGTCGAGTTCGATGATCCGGCCTTCGGTGAATGACAGGTCATCCTTGGCCTGGGTGTATTCGGCATTCTCGGACAGGTCGCCGAGATCCTTGGCCTTCTCGATCCGTTCGGCGATCTCGCGGCGCTTCTCGGTTTTCAAAAAATGGAGCTCTTCTTTGAGCTTCGCGAGTCCTTCTTTGGTGACGTAAGTTGGCTTGTCGGTCATAGACAAATAAAAACGCGCCCTTGCGGTCCATGATGAGCATAGCATCGACCATTGGCGGCGGCAAACCGTACTTTCTCCCGCCCGCCGAACAATGTCAAGCGGCCGTTACTTGGTCCGGCGCTGCGGATCGAAATACCAGGCGTAGATCTCGCGGGCCACCTGGGCGCCGATGCGCGAGCCCTCCTCGCCTTCTTCGACGACGACGGTGACGGTGATTTCAGGCTTGTCGTAGGGGGCGAAGGAGGTGAACCAGGCGTGCGGCGCTTTGGTGCTGTGCCACTGGGCGGTGCCGGTCTTGGCGGCGACGGGCACCGGCAGATCGGCCAGGCCGCGGCCGCTGCCGTCGGTGACGCCGCGGCGCATGCCCTTGGCCACCAAGGCGGCGGATTCGGGCGACACGACCCGGTCGTTGAGGACTTCCGGATCGCGGACGTCGCGGCGGCCGTCGGCGGTAGTGACGGCGGCCACGATTCGAGGCTTGACCAGGACGCCGCGGTTCGCGATCACCGCGGTTTCGGCGGCGATCTGCAGCGGCGTCACCAGGATGTCGCCCTGGCCGATGGCCGCGTGGTAGGTGTCGCCGATGTACCAGGGCTCGCCTTTGACCTTGTTCTTCCACTCGATCGAAGGCAGGAAGCCGTCGGACTCGCCCGGCAGATCGATGCCGAGCCGCGAGCCCATGCCGAAACGGCGGGCATACGAAACGATGCGGTCGATGCCGAGGCCTTCGGTTTTTTCATGACCACCGCCGACGATGTAGAAAAACGTATTGACCGATTCGGCGATCGCTTTGGTGACGTCGGTCGCCCCGTGGCCGCCGGCCTTCCAATCCGGAAAATACCAGATGCCGACATACAGACCGCCGACCGACATGATGGTGGTCGCGGCCGTAGCCACTTTTTCTTCGAGGGCGTCCGCGGCCACCGCCAATTTGAAGGTCGAACCCGGCGGCAGCAACCCCGCTATGGCCCTCGGGAATAGGGGGTTACTCGGATTATCGGCCAACCGACGATAATCGTCGCTGCTAATGCCGCGGGCGAACAGGTTGTTGTCGAAATCCGGCTCGCTGACCATGGCCAGGACGTCGCCGGTGCGCGGCGACATGACGATGACGCTGCCGCGGGTCTTGCCGAACTTTGCCAGACCGGCCTTGAGCGCGCTCTCGGCCTTCTCTTGCAGATCGCGGCTGACGGTCAGCACCAGGTTGGCGCCGCGAACGCCGCCCTCTTCGGCGATGACCGCTTTTTCCTTGCCGACGGCGTCGACTTCGATCCGTTTGATGCCGGCGCGGCCGCGCAGCGTCGCCTCGTATTGGCGCTCCAGACCGATGCGGCCGACGGCGTCGCTCGGCAGATACTCGATGCCGTCATTCGAGGCCAGATCCTCCTTGGTGACTTTGCCCATGTAGCCGAGCAAATGCGAGAGCGACGGCGTCGTTTTTGATGCCAGGTAGTCGCGGCGCAGGGCGACTTCGAGCGAGATTCCGGGCAAGCCCAGGCTGTCGATCTTGAGTTCGATCGCCTTGGCATGCGGGAGTTCGCGGCCGACGGGAATCGCCGACGACGAACCGCGGAATTCGGCGATGCTCTTTTCGATCTCGTCCGGGTCGGCATCGATGATTTCAGCGAGTCGGCCAATGATCGCCCGGCGTTCGGACACCGTCCGCGGCAGGTCGGCCGGGGTGACGGCGGCAAAGAAGGCCGGCACGTTGCGCAGCAGCGGCGTCCCGTTGCGGTCGTACATGACGCCGCGTTCGGCCGCCAGCCGGACGATCCGGACGCGGTTGCCTTCGGCCTGGGAACGATAGACGTCGCCGCGAATGACCTGGACCTGTGCCGCCCGTCCGAGCAGTAATCCGAGCACGGTCAAGGTCGCCGCCAACGCCAAACGGACGGTCTTGGGCTGGACCGTCAGGCCGAGATACTCCCCTCCTCCGGCCGCCTGGGTGGCGGCGTCGGCATGATCGATGATGCCTTCGCCGTCCCGCCGCGACACCGGACCGACGCCGGCGTCTTGGGTCGTCGGAAAAAAGTCGTTGATGGGCGTGCGCAGCGACATGAAAAAAATGCCGGGCGTCAGCGCGGCGCCGAGCCGCGGCGCCGGACGAAACCGAGAGCTAAAATGCCGAAAAAAATCTGGGTCGAAAGTCCCAAGGACAGGCCGAGGACGCGGCTGCCGAGCGACACCGCCGGGCCATGGATGCCGAGCAGCGAATCCCGCAGCAGCCCGGCACCGGCCCGGAAGCCGTGCCAACAGAGAAACGAGGCGACGGTCAGGGCCAAGAATCCGGCCACCGAAAGATCGGTGAACACGCGCGTATAAAGGATGATCAGGACGACGACGGTGACGGCCGTGATGGCGAATGCCAATCCGCCCGGAGCTGATGTCAGCGATTCGCGGATCGCGGCCGCAGCCGCGGCCGCCGCGGCCGCCTCGCCGAAGCGAAATGTCAGCACCAAGGCCACGACCAAAGCCAACGGTGCGTCGCCGAGGCCGGGCGACATCGGCGCCAGGACCGTTTCCTGGAGCAGCGCCAGGGCCATGGCCGCCGCCACGATAGTCAGATAACGAAACATGGCGGCGTCAGTTGAGAGTCGAGACGACGACCAGGACGTAGAGCGGCCGTCGCGAAACGGCAAAAGGAGCGATGGTCGCCGACTGAAAGGCGTCCTGGGAGCTGGCCGAAACCGATTCGATCACGCCGACGGGATAACCGCGCCGCACGCCGGCCTCCAGGCCGGAGGTCACGACGGTATCGCCGGGCGCGACGGCGGCTCCGGCCGGAATGAGGTTGATGCTGGCGCTCAAACCGCGGCTTCCCTCGAGCACGCCCAGGGTGTCAGTCTTGCCCTGGAGCGATACGGCCGTAGCGCTGCGGCTGTCGGTGACGATGATCACGGACGCGGTCTGCGAACGGACATCGAGCGTCTTTCCGAGCAGAACGCCATCGCCCAGGATGACCGCTTGGCCCGGCGCTATGCCGTCCTCCGTTCCCCGGTCGATGAGCAACACGCGGCCGGCATCGTCGAAGTCCGCGGCCACGACGTTGGCCAGCACCGTCTTCTCGGTCGTTCGAGCCCGGTAACCGAGCGCCTGTTTGAGAGCGTCGTTCTCGCTGGCCAGGGTCCGCAAGGAAGCGGTTTCGACCTTGAGGCGCTCGAGTTCGGAATCGCCTTGGCCGTCCTTGTCGCCGACTAGCGCGCGAGCGGTCTCGCCCGCGGCGTAGAGCGGCGCGGCCGCCGTCAACACTGCCCGAACCAGCGGCCGGGTGATCGGCGCCGTCCAGCCGGCGGCCGAAGCCAGGAAGAGCAGGGCCACGGCGGCGATGACGGCCGTGATTCGTCGGGCGGCGCGCCGCATAGCATGAGGCGCGCGATCAGCGCGATTTCTCCGTCTCGCGCGAAGACGGCAGCGAGATCTCGCGCAACAATTCGAAGTTGTCGAGCAGAATGCCGGAACCGCGGACGACGCAGGTCAGCGGATCGTCGGCCACTCTGACCGGAATTTCGGTCGCTTTGGAGATGATCCTGTCGATGCCCTGGAGCAGGGCGCCGCCGCCCGTCAGCACCATGCCGCGTTCGTAAATATCGGCGACCAATTCGGGCGGCGTGATTTCGAGCGTCGCCTTGATGTTCTCGACGATCGCCCGGACGCAGCGCGAAAGGGCCTCGCGGATCTGGACGTCGCTGACGACGATCTCCTTGGGCAGGCCGGTGACCATGTCGCGGCCGCGCATCTCGATATGCATCGGTTCGGTCAATTCGGCGGCCGAGCCGATCTTCATTTTGATGCGTTCGGCGACGCGCTCGCCCAGGAGCAAGTTGAAATTCTCGCGGGCGAACTGGACGATGCTCTTGTTCATCTCGTCGCCGGCGATGGTCAGCGACTTCCAGGTGACGACGCCGCCGAGCGAAATGACGGCGATTTCGGTGGTGCCGCCGCCGATGTCGACGATCATGTTGCCGACCGGTTCCGAAATCGGCAGCCGGGCGCCGATGGCCGCGGCCATCGGTTCCTCGATCAGATAAACCTCGCGGGCGCCGGCATTCAGGGCCGCGTCCTCGACCGCCTTGCGTTCGACCTCGGTGATGTCGAGCGGCACGCCGATGATGACCCGCGGCCGCGGCGCCACGCCGACGCCGTCATGATGGATCTTGTCGATGAAATACTTGAGCATCTTTTCGGTGACCTCGAAATCGGAAATGATGCCGGAAATGAGCGGCTTGACGGTGATGATGTGCCCGGGCGTCTTGCCGACCATGTCCTTGGCGCTGTCGCCGATAGCCAGAATCTGCCCGGTCCGGGTGTTCAGGGCGACCACCGAGGGTTCGTTGACAACGATCCCCTTGTCTTTGACGTAGACCAGGGTATTAGCCGTACCCAGGTCGATGCCCAGGTCCTTTGAAAATCTGCTCCAAAAACGGTTGAACATATTTAGTGTTCAGCTTTGTGCGAACGCCGATGGCGTTCGTTTCAATGTAAGCTCCCCTCCGGAAACAAGCAAGGCGGATTTGCGCCTACTTGGCCCGGGCCGTGGCAAAGAAGAGTTCGGCCGCGCTGGTGGCCGCCGCCAGGTGGATGGCGTTCCACCAGGACAGCAGGCCCGCTCCGCGAAGGAACAGGGCGGTGACGAAAAGGATGCTTAAAAGGAGGGCCTGGCGGAAGGCGGCCACGACCTGCCGCGAACGCAGCATCCCGGCCCGCGCCAGATGGAACCGCGTCAGAAATCCGGCGATGGCGAACGTGCCGGTCGAGGCCAAAAGGAGGGCGGCGTAAAGAACGACGAAGATCGAGATCGTGGACCGTTCGGGATCGACCCCGGTGAGAATGACCAATACTGCGGCCCAGGCCACGAGCGTCGCCAGGGCCATCAGGATGAGATATTGCCGGAGCGTCATGCTGGTAGTATACCGCGTCGCCTTCAACAGGTCACCCGCAATTTCTTGATCGTTCCGGCGCCGAGACGCCGGTTCGCCTCGGCGAGGATGTCGGTTTCCTTGAGCTTGACCTCTTGGGCGTCGCCGGCTCGCTCGCAGCAAACTGTAACAATGCCCTCACGAAAGGTCCTGGACCGAATCCAGGCAGCGCCGGCCGGGTACACCGCCGCGATCGCCGCATCGACGGCAGCCACGATCACCGACGCCTTGATACGTTCGCCCAAACCGCCGCCGGTGGCTCGGACTTTGCGGTTGAGCAGGTTTTTGAGCGAATCGATCATGTTTCCTAGGCTCTGGCCTCGCAAATCGAGGCGAAGTCGCAAAAGCCGCAATGCATGCCCGGTTTAGCCGTAAAATCGCCTTTTTTGATCGCCGCGATGGTCTCTTCGACCTCGGCCTCGACTTTGCCGAGCTCCTTTTCAACGCCTAGGAATGAGACCGTGCTGCCGTCCTCAAGATAATGATACGTCAATTTCTCGAGTTTGAGACCCAGGACGCGCTCGGCTACGATCTGGTACAGCAGCAGCTGCTTTTTATCGTCCGATTTCAGCGTTTCGTCCGTTTTCGGGGTGCCGGTTTTATAATCGATGATTTCGACTTTGCCGCCCCCGGCGCGATCGATGCGGTCGATGCGGCCCTTGATGGCGTAGGCACCGACCTTGAGGGTGAAATCTTTTTCCAAAAACAACGGTTCCGGCGGCGCGGCGGCGACGCTGTCATAAAATTGCGAAAGAATCGCCCTCCCCTTCTCGCGGTACTTCTCCTTGGTCGGCTTGTCGGGATACCAGTCGTCCTGCCAGGCTTCGTCGTACATGGCGAAGAGCTCGTCCTTGGTCACGGCCATCGTGACCGCCGCCTTGGCCGGGCCGGATTCCGGGGACGACGCAGCATCGAAAAGGCTGGCCTGGGCGGTGCCGCGCCGGGCCGCCGCCTCGCGCAAAAATTTCTCGAGCGTGCCGTGCATGGTCTTGCCGAAGCTCAACTGCGGCTTGCCGAAGACCGGAATCTTGATGACATGGGCGAACTTGTACTGCAGCGGGCACTTTTGATAGGCGGCCAGCTGGGTGAAGCTGAAGTGCGGCGGCGGCGCATACGACGGCGCCCGGGTTTCGGTGACGGCGGCCGGCGCCTCGATTGACAGCTCGACCGCCGAAGGCGTCAGCGCCGGCTGGCTGAAGCCGAGCTCGGCCAAAAACCGCGACAGCTTCTTTTTGGTCTTGCCGCCGTAGTCTTCGGCCGAACTGAAGAACAGGCCGTCGCGGGCCCGGGTCATGGCGACGTAAAAGAGACGGCGCTCTTCTTCCAGATGGATGTCGCCATCGGGCACGATCTCCTTGGTCAGCGCTTCCGGCAGTTCGATGCCGGAGCTCCTGGCGACGCTCGGAAATTTCTTGTCGACCATGTTGACGATGAAGACGTACGGAAACTCCAGGCCCTTGGCCGAGTGCACCGTCATGATCTTGACCATGTCCGGCCCGGTCTCGGGATCGAAGGCGAGCGAGCCTTCGTCGCCCGACTCGCGCTCGAGCTCGAGCTCTTCCATGAAGTGCGTCAGCGTCGGGT
>JACQSM010000037.1 GCA_016205965.1 Candidatus Uhrbacteria bacterium | reverse complement strand
GCAACGTCGGCATCGGCGACGCTTCGCCGGACAGTCTGCTCGACGTGCTTTCGAGCGGAGCCGCGAACACCGTTTTGAAGATTGCCAACACGAACGCCGGCGACTTCGATCCGGTGATCGGTTTCGAACTCGCCGAAGGCACGCATTCGTTCACCATGGGCGTCGATGATTCCGACTCCGACAAATTCAAAATCGGCACGACTGCGATCGAGACGAATACGAGGCTCACCATTGATTCGTCCGGCAACGTCGGGATCGGCATCACCGCTCCGACCGCGAAAGCGCATATCGTCCAATCCGCGGCCGCCGATTCCTTCAGGGTCGATGATACGGACACCAGTGAGACCACCCCGTTTGTTATTGCTCAAGATGGCACAGTCGGTATCGGCGTCGCGATCCCGAGTCCAAGCTATAAGGTCGACGTTTCCAGTCAGGCGCTTGGCATTTTCCATGGCGTAGCCGCCGGTCCGGCGACCGTCGCAGGACCGCTCTTCGATATTTATGACACTGCCCGTGCCACCGAATTGGTCATTTCCAGCACCGATAACACGGTTGTCGGTCCATACATCGCGAGCTTCACCAATCACCCGCTGCTTTTCGGCACCAATGCCGGCTCAATTCCCGCCGCAAAGATGACTCTTTCGACCGCCGGCAACGTCGGCATCGGGACGACGAGCCCGCTCGCACGTCTGGATCTGGCGGGGAACCTCCGCACCACCGGCAAGGCGACGGCGGTGCTCACCGGCTCGATCGATCCGGCCGCTTCGACCGCCGTCACCGGCGTCGGGACGCTCTTCCTGACTCAACTCGTGGTCGGAGATCGGATCGTGGTGACTGGCGAGACGCGCACTGTCGCAGCGATCGCATCTGATACGAGTCTTACGGTCGACACCGCGTTCACTGATAACGCCAATGACACTTCGCCGGACGTGCTCTATGCGCTCTCCACCGCGCGAGACAGTTCTAATGCGCTCAAATTCGTCATAAACGATATCGGCAATGTCGGCATCGGCATAACCTCTCCCGTTGGCAAACTTCATGTGCGGGATGCGACCAGTTCTAACTCTCCGACGGAGTTATTCAGCATCCATCGTTCGCGTAACGATGCGACGGCACCGGGAGCGGCTGATTTTGGCAGCGACTTCATTTATCATCTCGAAGGTTTTACCGACAGTTCGGACGTGAGCGCGATCCGCATCCGCGGCGCCTGGGAAGCGGCGCAGACGAACGACACCACCGACCGCGACAGCTATCTCTCATTCGCGACCATGGTCGACAATACGCTCACGGAGCGAATGCGCGTTACGAGCGCCGGTTATATTTCACTCGGCGATCCGCTCGTCATCGGCGGCGGTTCGCATGGAACTCCGGGGACGAGTACGACCATCGTCGGCCAGGCGGCTACGGCCGATGGACTCGAATCGACTGCTTTCGGGAAGACGGCGGCGGCAAACGGGTCAGAGAGTTCAGCTTTCGGTTTCTCGGCCGTGGCCAGCGGAACACAGAGCACCGCCTTCGGTGAAACGGCGACGGCCAACAACACGGGCGCGACGGCCTACGGTCAAAACGCCATGGCGACGAGTTCGGTGGCGACCGCTATCGGCTGGGATGCCGACGCCACTGCATCGCAATCAACCGCAATCGGCGCCGATTCGCTGGCTTCGGGGTTGAGCTCGACGGCACTCGGGCATCTCTCGACCGCGAGCGGCGCATCCTCAACGGCTCTCGGCAAAGATGCGAGTGCCGGATTCACCAACTCGATCGCCATCGGTTTTGATGCCGAAACCACCGCCGCCAACCAATTGGTCATAGGCGCATTTGCCAGCAATAACATCGCCGACGTCTACATTGGCGAAGGCGTCACTGATGTGTCGCCCTCATCCACCGTCTATCATGCGACTGGCGGCAGCGGTACCGATATCGGCGGCGCCGCCCTGACGTTTGCGGGCGGTCGCGGCACGGGAACCGGCGCAGGTGGAGCACTGACTTTCCAAACGGCGGCCGCAGGATTGACAGGTGCCTCGCTCAATGCGCTCACCGAACGCATGCGCATCGATTCTGCCGGCAACGTCGGCATCGGGACGACCGCGCCGAGCGTCAAGCTTGAAGTCAAGGGTGATGACAATACCGCCTTTGGCGTAGCGGACGGCGGCCAGTTCATGCTCCGCGGATCGACGGACCCGAACTACAAATTCATGTTCTCGATGAATACCACTTCGGGATACGGAGCGGTTCAGGTTACGCAGACTAGCACTGGTTTGAAGAATCTCATCCTGCAGCCCGGAAACGATCTCAACCTCACGAGCAACGTCGGCATCGGGACGACTTCTCCGGGCTCAAAGTTGGAAGTGAAGGGAGCGGGATCCTCGAGCGCGACCTCGGCGATGAACGTCACGAATTCGAGCGGAACATCGGCCTTGTATGTGAGGAACGACGGCAACGTCGGCATCGGCGATACCGGCCCGACGGCCAAGCTCTCGGTCGCGAACACCGCCAACCAAGACGGCCTCAAGGCGACCCAGGCCACGACCGCCCTCACGACCGCCGGCAATGCGCTTCTGAAGATTTCGAGCGCCACCGCCGACACCAGCGATCAGCTCATGCTCCTGGAGGCTACGTCGACGAGCGCAAACTACGGCAACGGCGGTGCCAACTCCGGCATCGTCCGTATCCTGAACGCCTCGACCGCCACCGTCGGCACGACAGCGACCAATCCCAATGTCGCCGGCTTGTTCCTACAGACTGCCGACTCCGACACCATCTCGACTTTGATCCGCAATAATGCCACCACGATCACCATGGCCGACGTCGGCACTGCCGGCGCCCAAGGTGATCCCGGCGTCTTGACCATCGAAGGCAATGACACCACCAACGTCACGCTCTACAACCTCATCACCGCCTACAATTCGACGACGCGCTCTGACGCCGCCGCCGTCTTCCGCGTGCGCGCTGACGGCAACGTCTACGGTGAGGCCGCCTTCAACGCTTCCGGCGCCGACTATGCCGAATACTTTCCGACCCAGGATACGACTATCGCGACCGCAGAACTCGTGGCGCTCGACGTCAGCGCGACTTCTCACGCCAGTGAGATTGTCAAAGCGACCGCATCTGGCGCGTCGTACATCGTCGGCGTCATCTCCCAGAACCCGGCCTTCGTCGGCGGCAACCCCGGCGGCAGCAACGACAACAGCCCCGACCACAAACTGGTCGCCTTGATGGGACGAGTCATGATCAAGGTCGGCAACGAGAATGGTCCCATCGCCGTCGGTGATCCGTTGACCGCTTCTTCAACTCCGGGCATCGCCGCTAAGGCAACGAACCCCGGTCGCGTCGTCGGCATCGCCATGGAATCGTTCAATGGCACCGAGTCCGGCGAGATCATGGTCTTCGTTAATCCTGGTTGGTGGAATGGTGCGACCGTACAGAACGGCAATGCTTCGAGCGGCGCCGACGATCTCGCGACTATCTCTGGCGACCTCGATCTTCATGGTCATGCGATGCTTAATGTTCGTTCCATTGCCGGTGCGAACGGCAGCTGGTCCATCGACGAATCCGGCCTGCTCAAAATAAAAGAAGTCGTGACTGAAAAGCTGACCCTCAAGAACACCGACGCCCGAAAGACCGTCGGTCAAGGAAACATTCCGCTCGGTTCCGATGCGACGGTCGTCATCAACCCGGCGATCAAAGCGACCGGCAAGATTTTCATCACCTTCCGCAACAGCCCGCACACGTTCTGGTCGGTCACGAACATCAATGACGGCTCGTTCGTTCTCAAGCTCGACGCGCCGGCCATCGAAGAGATCGTCTTCGACTATTGGTTCATCGACGTGATCGACGCGACCACGCCAGTACCGGAAGCGCCCGCGCCGGCAGAACCGACGCCGCAGGAGCCGCCAGCGGTCCCAGAATCATTACCGCAGCCACAATCAGAGTCCGAACCGATCGCGGAAACCATGCAGGAGCCGGAACCTGAACCCGAGCCGGCTCCGGAGCCGATCGCTGAATCGCCTCAACAGCAGTCGCCACAAGAAGAGCCTCCGGCGACGATAGAAAGCGCAACGTAAAAACGGCAGCCAGAGACTGCCGTTTTTACGTGGTGCGGGCGAGAGGACTCGAACCTCTACTCCCTTTCGGGAAATGGCTCCTAAGGCCATAGCGTCTGCCATTCCGCCACGCCCGCGTACTAATAATGATACGTCTTCCCGGCCAGAATAGTCACCGCCCGGTACAACTGCTCGGCCAAGATTACCCGAGCCATCTCATGGGTGAAAGTCATGGCAGAAAGCGTAACCTTCTTGTTGGCCCGCTGCAAAACCGCTGGATCCAGCCCGGCGGCGCCGCCGACAACAAAAACCAGCGGCCGACCGCCTTCGCCCTCGCTACGCATCAGCTCGGCCAAGGCTTCGGATGAAAGAGGCGAACCGGTCCGTTCGAGCGCGATCACGAAACCGTCCTCGGGCAGCGCCTGAAGCAAGCGATCTCCCTCGGTTTTCATCGTCTGGGCAGCGACGACTGTCGGCTTGATCGCTTCAGCAGCAACTTCTTGTACCGTAAGCCGCGCAAAAGGCCGCAGCCGCTTCGCATACTCCTCGAACGGCACCAGCCACCAATCAGCCTTCATTTTGTCCACGGCTAATATCCTTATATCCAGCATCATATATAGAGGAGGGTGATAATGAGCCTATTTAAGGCTATGGTAGCGTCCCAGCTCGAGGTTGCTACT
>JACQSM010000038.1 GCA_016205965.1 Candidatus Uhrbacteria bacterium | reverse complement strand
TACGCGCTGCGCCGGCTCGGCGCCGCGACGTCGGTTTTGAAGCTGGCGGCCGGCGCCGACGACGACGTCGCCGGGCTGCCGGCCGGGCCGTATCGCTTCGTCGAAACCCGGACGCTGCCGCTGATCGTTTCCGACGGCACCGCCTCGACCTTCCTCATCGGCAAGGACGGCATCGCCGGCGATTTCCGGTCGGCAACGCTGGCCGCGACGCCAGAGCAGAACGGAGCCGGCGACCGCCTGCTGCTGCGCAATGATTTCGAGATCGCGGTCTGGTCGCCCGATTCGGGACTGCGCGACACCGTCACGCGCCTCGGCAGCGCCATCACCGCGGCCCGCTGGCATCCTTCGGGAGCCTACGCGGCCTACGCGACCGGCGAGGCGATCACCGCCATCGAACTCGACAACCGCGACGCCGCCAACGCCTACGAGCTGGTCCGCGCCGGGTCGATACTCGACTTTTCGATCGATGCCGACGGCCGGACGCTCCGCTTCATCGGCGAAATCGGCAATCAGAAGGGGCTGTTCGAGAGGACTCTGCGATAAAAAAACATGCCATTCGCCGCGGGCAAAACGGGCAATATTTTATACCTCGACCACGGCATGATCGCCGACCACGAGCTTGTGGCCGAGCGGCAGCGAACTTTTTGACGACACGACCCGGGCGTTGAAGCCGACGATGCTGTCGACGATGCGCTCACCGCAATCGAGTTCGGCGTTATCGAGCACCAACGAGTGTTCGATTTCGGTATTGGCGACGCGGACCTTGTTGCCGATCGACGTGTAAGGGCCGATGTAGCTCTGCTCGATGCTGCAATTCTCGCCGATGACCACCGGACCGCGGATCAGCACCTTGGGGCCGATCTTGGTGCCTTTGCCGACGCGGACGCGGCCCTGAATGACGGCGCCGGGCGCGACCTCGCCCTCGATCGTCATGTCGGCGCCTTGCAGCAGCGAGAGCAGCAGCTGGTTGCCTTCAAGCAGGTCTTCGGGCTTGCCGGTGTCCTTCCACCAGCCGGTGATCTCTTCGTAGCCGACGTTGAAACCATGCTCGATCAGCCAGGTATGGACGTCGGAGATTTCGTACTCGCCGCGGGCCGAGGGCCGGATGGCGTCGACGGCGGTGTGGACGTTTTTGTCGTAGACGTAGATGCCGGTGACGGCGTAGTCGCTCTTTGGCTCCGACGGTTTTTCGTCGACCCGGACGATCCGGCCGTCTTTGATTTCGGGCACGCCGAAGCGCTGCGGATCTTTGACCTTGGAAAGCGCCAGCAGGCCGTTGAGATTCTCGCGCTTGAAGCGCTCGACGAACGGCGTGATACTGCCCAGGATGATGTTGTCGCCGAGATAGAAGACGAACGGTTCGTCGCCGAGATGCGGCCGGGCGACCTTGATGATGTGAGCCACGCCCTTGGGGCCGCCCGTCTGTTCGACATAGCCGACCTTGATGCCCCAGCGGCCGCCGTCGCCGACGGCGGCGTGGATTTCGGCGTCGCCGGGATTGACGTTGATGATCACTTCCTTGATGCCGGCGGCCGCGATCTTGTCGATCGCGTGAAAAATCATCGGCTTGTTGGCCAACGGGATCAGGTGCTTGTTGATGGTATGCGTGATCGGGCGGAGGCGCGTGGCGCGGCCGCCGGCGGCAATGAGGGCTTTCATACTCTTGAGCTTAGCACCGGGGGTCGGGGCGTCAATCTTGACCTTGAGGCGGCGACCGTTTAAGGTATTCCGGTCCTCGTGACGACAAGGAGAAAGCCATGATGGCCAGAAAAGCAGCTCTCGGTTCGGTTCTTTTGCAGGCTCACCTCAAACTCAAGGAGATCAAGGATGGCGAACGGATCGTCCGCCAAGGCGGAGCCTTCGGCGACGCCAAGACCGACACCGAGATCAGGGCCGACAAGGTGCTCGGCGCCTTCATCCGCGACAAACTGCTGGAGCTTCGGCTGCCCGGCCGCATCGTGGTCGAAGGCGACCCGCAAACCCATGAGACAGCCGGCCAGCCGCCGCGCAGCGATTTCTACGTCGACCCGCTCGACGGCTCGCTCAATTACATGACGCGCGGTTCAACGGCCGGACTCCCCCACAGCGGCTGCATCACCGTGCAGCATCCGGTACCTGGCCGGAAGGCGATGTTCGACCACACGGTGGCCGCGGGGATCGTCGATTACCGGACCGGCGAGCTCTGGTTGAGCGAGTACTCGGCCATGTCGCCATGGTCTGGCGGCGCCGACTCATCGTTCTTCACCGAATTCTTTCCGATGTTTCCGGCATGCGTCATGGCGGCCAGAACCGATCAGCGCGAAAAGCTGGATCTCGGCTCGATGATCGTCATCGGCGAGATGTACTACCCCGAGAACCGCGAACGGCTGGCTCGAATGTTCGCCGGCAAAAAGGGCTGGCTGCGGAATCCGGGATCGGCGGCCTATGAGATGGCGCTGGTCTCGACCGGCCAAGCGGCGGCCTTCATCTGCGACCGACAGAAGCATCATGAACTCGGCGCCGGGTATGCGCTGGTCAAGGGCGCGGGCGGCGTGGTCGTGGACTTCGAAGGCCGGCCATATGACAACTGCGACTACGACTTCAAGAGCCAGTCGCCGGTCATCCTGGCTGCCAATCAGGCGATCGCCGACCAGATCCTCGAACTCCTGCGCAAGGCAGGCTGATCACCGTTACGACGGTGATTTTTTATTGCGTCACTAAAAGCTTGTTCTTGGTGTCTTCGGCGGTGCGCGCCATGACGGCGGCGGCGTCGGCGCCGGCGAGATTTTTCTTGAGGTCGGCCAGGACTTCGACCAAGCGTTCTTCGAGCGGTTTGAGGGTGATGCCGTACGACGCCAGACGATCGGTACTCAAGACCGCGTCGATGCGCTTGGCGAAGGTCATGCGGTTGAGTTCATCCTTGGACATCTTCGAGAAAACCATCTCGGGCCTGACGTGCAGTTTCAGCAGCTCGGCGATGCGGTGCGGCGTGGTCACGCCCGGATTGGTGATATTGATGAGGCCGACGGCGTCTTTGCGGACCAGTTCGTCGGTGACCCAGAGCAGGTCTTCGATCACGGTGCAGGAGTTGGGCGTGTCGATGAACTTGGTATACGTCAACATTTTCACCAGGGCGTTCCGGGGCGAGAGCTTGGCCGACAGCAGCTGGCGCGGCCGCAATACCAACGCTTTCAGGCCCTGGCGGCGGCCGCGTTCGAGCAACAGATTCTCGGCCCAGACCTTGGTCCAGGAGTAATAGCAGAGCGGATGCGGCGGATCGTCTTCGGTGTGGACGTCGGCGGCGGTCAGCGATTCCTGGACGCAGCCGCTCGAAATATGGACCAGGTAAGCGCCGGCGTCCTGGGCCGCCTGGGCGATATGATCGGCGCCGAGGACGTTGACCTCGAACGCCTCCATGCGGTTGCGCTCGCACCAATCGATGTCGGCTTTGGCGACGCAATTAATCACCAAGTCGGGCTTGGCTTCGCGAACCGCCGAGGCGACCAAGGCCGCGTCGCGAATATCGATTCGGGTGTTGATGACATTGGTCCCTCGGGCTCGGAAATAGTCTCGGTAGGCGGAACCGAGTTGGCCTTCGCCGTAGATGAGAACGCGTTTCGGTTGCATAGCGCGAAATTACACCGCCAACACTTTCTTATAGTAATTTTCGTAATACTGCTGATACGAACCGTCTTTGACGCGCTGCCACCATTCGGGATTGTCGCGATACCATTCGACGGTCCGGCGGATCCCCTCTTCGAATCCTATGGCCGGCTTCCAGCCGAGTTCGCTTTGGATCTTGGCGATGTCGAGCAGGTAGCGGCGGTCGTGTCCCTGGCGGTCGGCGACGTAGGTCTTGAGCGAGGCGGGTTTGCCGAGCACGCCCAAAATCACGTCAGTGATCTCCTCGACCGACTTCTCGATGCCGGTGCCGATGTTGTAGGCATGGCCGATCCTGCCTTTCTCCAGAATCATGTCGACGGCGGCGCTGTGATCGTCGCAATGGATCCATTCGCGGCGGTTGTGACTGCTCTTCATGAGCGGCAACGACTTGTCTTCCATGGCATTGGTGGCAAACAGCGGGATCAGTTTTTCGGGAAACTGGTACGGCCCGTAGTTGTTGCAGCAGTGGGAAATCGTCACCGGCAGACCGAATGTATGATGATAGGCCATGACGACATGGTTGGCCGAAGCCTTGGAAGCGTTGTAGGGCGTGCGCGGGGCGTAGGCGTCGCCTTCGAGGAAGGCGCGGTTCTCGTCCAGAGCCAGGTCGCCGAAAACTTCGCAGGTCGAGATGTGGTGGAAGCGGCTGACGCCGGCCCGACGCGAGGCCTCCAAGAACGTCTGGGTGCCGAGCACGTTGGTGCGGACGAAAGCGCCGGGATCGAGGACGGCCCGGTCATTG
>JACQSM010000039.1 GCA_016205965.1 Candidatus Uhrbacteria bacterium | reverse complement strand
TGCCGCCGTGCGCCTCGACGATGCTCTTGAGGATGTACAACCCCAGGCCGGATCCGCCGATCGCCGCATTGAGCCAACGATTGCCGCGCGAAAAAATCCGGAACAAGTTCTTCCGTTCATCGGGAGTCAGTCCGACGCCCGTATCCATGACGCCCACGACCACTACATCTTTCTCGCGACGCGCCGTCAGCGTAATGCTGCCGCTTTCAGTATATTTGAGGGCATTGTCGACGAGGTTGATGATCACGTGATAGACCTTGCCGGCGTCGCAGTTAACCTTCGGAACCGATGCCGGAACATCGATCGTGATCGACACGTTTTTCTTCGCCGCCAGGACCGCGAACTCGTGTACCGCTTTGTCCGCCAGTTCTTTGAGGCTTGTCGGCGTCTTGATGATCTCGAGCTTGCCGAGCTCGATCTTGGCGATGTCCAGGAAACTTTCAATGGTCGCGAGCAGCCGATCGGCGGCCTCGACATTGCTATTGATGATATCGACCTGTTTGGCGCTGACCGGGCCGTAGATGCCGTCGCGCAGCAGCGTCATATAGGCGCGTATGCCGCCGAGCGGCGCCCGCAGCTGATGCGAGGCCATGGACACGAAATTCGTTTTCATCCGATCGAGTGCGAGAAGATGCCCGTTCACCTTGAGAAGCTGGTCATAGAGCGCCTGAATCTCTTCGCGCCGGCGCACTTCGGCGACCAGGGTCTTGGCGGTCATGCCGCCATAGAGAGCCAGGAGAATGAGGACCGACATGCGCAGGCTGAAATCGAGCGTCGACTCGGTGATGACCAGGTCGACGACGAAAACCGCGAAGGCCAAAGAAAAGAAAACTTCGGCGCCGACGAAGCGGGCCTCGACGATGATATGGCGGCGGACGACGACGGTCACGGCCGTAAGCATGCCGGTCTCCACGGCCAGCGCCGCCGGCAACAGCCATCGGACAGCATCGGTGGAGGATTCGACGTACAGCGCCCAGATGAGCGGCACGAACGCCAATCCGGCGACGAGAATCACTCGCGCTTGGTCGCGGACCGCGGCCTGGCGGTCGCGCAGCCTCCGACCGACCATGACCGCGGCCGCGGCCAATATCAGAGTGAAATGGATGCCGAAAATAAACCGGCCGGACCGTTCGGCAAAGTAGGCGTCGGGCTGCGCCAGCCAGGGCGTGAAGAAAGCGATCGCGAATAGGACGACGTTCGGCGCGAACAGCAGCGCCTGGACGGCGGGCGCAGGCAGCGATCCTCGCGGGAAGACGCGGGCGAACAGGAAAAAGAGCGGCGGAATGAGCGAGGCGATCACGTACAGCGCGCGGTACCAAAAAGATATCTGGCGCGGCTCGACCGAGACGCGCATGAGCGCGAACGCAAAGACCCAGAACGAGGCGGCGAAAAGAAGCGAGGCCAGCGTGACGTTGCGAGGGTCATCGCGCCGCTCGAAATAGATCCAGCTGCCGATGCCGAAACCGTACACGGCCAGAGAAATGGATAACAAGAAAAGGAAGAAGGTCATAGGCTAGTCTGCGGGCGCGCTTCGCCCAATGGCAAAGTAAAAGAAAAAACGCTGCCCTTTCCCGGACCGTCGCTCTTCGCCGAAATCGAGCCGCCATGGGCCTCGACGTATTTCTTGCTGATGAACAGCCCGAGGCCGGTGCCGATCGGATGGGCGGCTTTGACGGTCTCGCCCCGGCTCAACTTCTGAAAGCATTGCGCCAGATCGTCCGGCGTCATGCCGAGGCCGGTATCGGCGATGGACACGACCGCGTGATCGCCCGCCAGCCCCACGGAAACGACCACCGAACCGCGATCGGTATATTTGACGGCATTGTCAACCAGGTTGCGGATGACTTCGACGATTTTCTTTTCGTCGAACCAGACCTTCGGGATTCCGGACTTGCGCAGCGCGAGTCTTAGAGAAACGGATTTCTTCTCGGCCTCCATCGCGTACTCGGCGACGACTTTTTTCGCCAGATCCTGGATCTTGTGCGGCTTCATGTCGTATTTGACGGTGCCAGATTCGAGGCTCGAAATGCTCAACAAATGATCGACCAGACGGATCGTCTGTTCGGCCTGTTCGTAAGAACGGTTCAGGGCCTCGACGACGCGATCCGAAGTGGTGCCGTAGATGCCCTCGAGAGCCAGCGACAAGTAGCCGCGAATCACGGTGAGCGGCGTCCGAAGCTGGTGCGAGGCGATCGAAATGAACTCCTTTCTGGCCCTTTCAAGCATGCCGAAGCGGTGTTGGAGCTCGAAGAGCTGGCGTTTGAATATCTCCGCCTCGTAACGGCGGCGGCTGCCCTCGAGCGCGCTCCTGATAAGAAGAAAACCGAAGACGGCGACCAGCCAGAAAAAGACCGCCCGGAACAGAAACTCGGTCGAAGTCGATGACAAAAACGTTTCCAGAGCCAGGACCACCAGGATGCCGATGACGGTGGCTTCGGTGGCGACCATCTCCAAGTTCATGAGCTGGTGCTTGACCACCGCGACCGTCGTCAAACCGACGAAAAAAAGCACGCCATAAAGGCCGAAGCGGCTGATCGCCGCCGGCACGCGACCGGCAAGAAGGACCGAAAAAACAAGGGCGGTCGAGGCGGTCAGGGCCAGGCCGAAAAGGACGTAACTCAATTGGGCGCGTACGATGACGTCGGCGGAGCGCATCTTCCTGACCAGATGCACGACGCCGCCGCCGACGGCCATGAACAGATATGTCAAAAACAGGCCGTAAAAGACGCCGAAATTGTAGGGCACGGAGTCGCCGACGATGGCGACGTTCCTGACCAGCAGCCCGGTGAACGTCAGGACTGAAAAAAATACGGCCGGCAGCACCAAGAGCTGTTCGCCCATCGTCGTGCGGCGCGGGATCGGAAAGTTATAGGAGAAAACGTAAAAGAAATAGGCGATGAAAACTGTCGAGATGAACTCGAGCTGAAAAAAAAGCAGTCCGAAATTTTCGGGCGCCCAGCCGGTGAAATACTTGCTCGCCACCCAGATTGTCAACCAGACGGTCATGCCGAAAAACAGCACCGTCGTCTTGTTTCGCGGCCGGTGCGCGATGGCGAAAGCCGCGAATACGGCCAAGGCCGCGAACAGCACCATGAAGCCGGCGAGGCCTGAAGGCGCGGAGATGAAGGTAAACGACATACGTCATTTCCAGTATAGCACGAACGGATCTACTTCTTCCCCGCAGGCAGCGAAACCGTAAAGGTCGTGCCCTTGCCCGGCGCGCTCTTTTCAATGAAAATTGTTCCGCCCATGCCGCGGACGAAGGTATCGCACACGTACAGGCCGAGACCGGTGCCGGCGATGGTGGCCGTTTCAGGCGACTCAACGCGATAATATTTATTAAAAAGCTTGCTGACTTGGTCGGGCTTGAGGCCGATTCCGGTATCGGCGACCCGGAGCAGCACCTCGGCGCCGCCGGCGTCCGGGTCGACGGAGATCGTGACCGTACCCGATGGCGAATACTTGATGGCGTTGTCGATCAGGTTGGCCAGCACCTCCTTGAGCTTGGATTCATCGGCATTGGCGAACAGCGCCTTATGGCCGGCGACTTTCATCTTCAGTTCGATCCCCTTCTCCCGGGCTCGCAATGCCATTTCCCTGACGATGTTCCGAGCCAATTCGACGACGTTGGTCGGGCCTAAAATGAACTCGATCTTCTTTTTTTCGATTCGCGAAATGTTGAGCAAGTTGTTGATCAGCTGCACCAGGCGCTCGTTCATCACGAACATGCTGCGGACCTTGGGCCTGGCCTTGACCGGCATCCGGCCGTAAGCATCGTCCATGAACAGCGCCAGATATCCCTTGATGACCGAAACCGGCGTCCGCAGCTGGTGCGAGGCGATCGAAATGAAGTCGCTCTTGGCCTCGTCGAGTTCTTTGAGGTGCACGTTGGCTTCGGCCAGCTGGGTAGTGAGGCGCTGCAGTTCCTCGCGTCGCTGAACCTCCCTATTGACGCTCCGCACCAGCTGAACGCCCAAGATGGTGACGCCGAAGGCGATCGTCAGCCGCATGATCAGCTCGTCGAAACCGCGATATAACAACGTGTCGACGAAGGCCAGGATGACGGAGACCGTGACGAAAATCTCGGTCGCCACCACCTTGATGTTCAGCAGCTGGTACTTGGCGACGGCATAGCCGATCGACGGCACGATGATGGCGGCGGTTACCAACGGGCCGACCCAGATGTAATTCCAATTCAAAAACAACGGTGACGGAAGAATAAGGTTGAAGTAGGTGCCGAAAATCTCGCCGCCGATGAAAACGCTCGTGACGATATATTTGAGGTGAATCCGTTCAAGGCCCTTGGAGCGGAGGTAGCTCACGAACAGGATGGCGTGGCCGTAAAGGAAGAAGAACAGGAAGAAAGAAGCGAAAACGTACCAACCGGCGGGATTGAGCGTGACCGTCCGATTCCAGGGGCCGCCCTCAACGGACCGGACGATGAAGGGAGTCGCGATGATGATCCAGAAAAAGATCGCGAGCGTGAGGAGATTGGCGGCGTTGATCCAACGGTTAAGCTTCAACTGGCGCGGAAACTTGATCACGAAGTACCAGAAAGTAATCGCCACCGACAGACCGCCGACATAGGCCAGACGCATCCAGACGAGCGCCAACAGATCGCCGTACGAGACGAAGAAACCGATGATCGTCAGCGTCCAGAAGGCCAGACTCAAGGTAAAAAGACTGAATTTCTGCACGACCAAAGAATTCCGGTTGGCGGCGAAAAGACCGGCGCCGAGCCCTAGATCGAAAGCGATGACGCCGATCAGAATGACCAGGATGATTCCCGAACTCGGCATAAAAAAATCCCCCTCATTATAGCATGAGAGGGGGCGGACCTTTACAGCCGGATCACGTGGGCGGCGTAGTGGATGCCGGCGCCGATGGCGGCGAAAAGAACGACTTCGCCGGAACCGAGCTTGACGACGCCGTTGGCGACGTCCTCGGCCAGCAGGATCAACGTGCCGGCCGCGGTCGTGTTGCCATAGCGGTCCATGTGCATGGCGACGCGATCGAGCGGCAGATTGGCCGACTGGACGAAGGCCTCGACCAGGCGTTTGTTGGCCTGATGCAGGTAGTAGCGGCCGATCGGCGGCGCCGGCTGCGGACACTTGGCCAGGACGCCATCGAGACACTGCCGCATGAACGGCAGGAAGCACTGGGCGACCTTGGCGCCGTCGATTACGTAGGCGAATTGGCCGAGGGTTCCACGGCCGCTCATGGGCGCAAGCATCGCACCGCCGCCTTCACGAATCATCAGCGCGGAATAATCGGCGCCGCTGACCGAAGCGATGATGCCGGACGCGTCGGTCGCGTCCTCGGCCCGCAGGATGAGCGCGGCCGCGCCGTCGCCGAAAAGATACATCGAGAGAAAGCCCGAGAGCTGCTTGCCGTCGGCGCTGACCACCGGATCGGTATAGACGTCGCGATCGAGGAATGCCGAGGCCAGGTTTGCCGCCACGAGCGCGACCGTCTTGCAGGCGCCGCTCTCGATCAGAGGGCGGATAAGATGCAGCCGGTACAGCGCTCCGCCGCAGCCGCTGTTGAACTGATCGGCGTAAGCGTCGCTGCGCATTCCGAACCGCTTGTGAAGCTGGAGAGCGTCGTGGCAGAAGTCGGGCACGTCGGCGGTGGCATTCACCAGGAAAAGAGCGTCGAGCTCATTGGCATCGACTCGGGCCGAGGCGAGCGCAAGCCGCAGGGCGGCTTCGCACATGTCGGTACCGGTGCGCGGCCAGACGTCGGCCGGGGGCGGAATCGCCTTGCCGGTACGTTCGTCGAAATCCCAGAGGAAACGTCGCTCGCGGATGCCGGACTTCTGGAGAATCTGGTCGGCGGTCCAGCCGGGGATGGCCTTGACGATGCGATCATTGTCGATGACGCGATCGGGGACGAAGGATCCGGCCCCGATGATACGGGTGCTGGTCATGGGAGGATCTCCTGGTCGCCGCTCGGGACAAGCCCAAGACGATGAAAGGTGCGCATGAGACGGGATATCTCACGCGACGCAATCTACCACGAACGGGTCGCGAAGACAATGCTGGAGCGCCGCCTACATCTCGTCGGGAGCCCTGATGCCGAGGAGCGCCAAGCCGCGGGCCAGGGCTGCTTTGACGGCTTGGGCGATGGCCAGACGGCGTTCGCGGTCGGCTTCGGCGGCGGCCAGGATCGGCACGTCGCGATAGAAATCGTTGGTGGCTTGGGCCAGGTCGAAGAGATATTGGCAGAGCAATGACGGCCGGTAGGCGGCCGCGGCTTTAGCGGCGATGTCGGGGAGATCGGCGGCGACGCGCAGCACGGCGTATTCGCCGGCGTCCACCGGGCCGGCAAAGGAGACGGTTTTGCCCGCCTTGCTCGAGGACGGTCCCTCTTTGCCGGCCTTGGCCAAAATCGAAGCCAGCCGGGCGTGGGCGTATTGAATGTACGGGCCGGTGAAGCCGTCGAAAGCGAGCGCGGCTTCGATATCGAAAACGATCGGGCGGTCGTTATCCTGCTTGAGCATGCCGAACTTCATCGCTCCCTCGGCGATCGCCCAGGCGATCCGATCGGTTTTTTCTTTCGACCAGTCGGCATGGCGCGTCGCGGTTTCTTTGGCCGAATGCGTGAGCAGCTCATCGCGGAAATCTTCGTAGGCGACGATGTTCCCCTTTCGCGACGACATGGCGCCCTCTTTCAGCGTCACGAATTCATAGCCGAGATGCGTCATCGGCTTGTCGAAACCCATTTTCTTGAGCGTCGCGAAAAGCTGTTTGAAATAGAGGGACTGGCGGCTGTCGACGATGTGGACGCTTTCGGCCAGGTTCGGAAATTCCTCGAATTTCTTTTTCGCCAGCGCCAGTTCCTTGGTCGAGTACAGCGCGCTGCCGTCGCCTTTGAGCACCAGAAAAATACCGAGGTCATCGGGCTCGAGGTCGACGATGATCGCCTCGCGTTCGCCGACTTTGGCGATGCCTCCTTTCAGCAATTCTTTGACCGCCTCTTTGCCCGGAGCTTCGACTTCGGACTCGAGATACTTTTTTTCGAACGTCGCGCCGAGTTCGGCAAAAATCCTTTCGATCTCCCGAAGGCAGATGTCGCGCGTTTTCAGCCAGAGCGCTTCCCATTCGGGATCATGCTCCTCGAGCTTGCGCAGCACGGCCGCGATCTCTTCCTTGTATTTCTCATCGGACTCGGCCAGCCGCGTCGCTTCGGTGTAGATTTTTCCGAAGGCGCGGACGTCTTCCGACGCGTCGTCCGATCGCTTCTTCCGGTAGTACCACAGCCACTTGGCCACGTGGGCGCCGACGTCGCCGATGTAGTACGCCGGAATCACCTCGTAGCCGGCGGCGCGGCGCAAGTTCACGGCGGCCAAGCCGAGACAGACGTTGCGCAAATGGCCGACATGCACTTCTTTGTGGGTATTCACCGAGCCGTACTCGATCATCATTTTTTTTCCGATCGCCGGGGTTGCGCCGTAGTCTTGCGGCGCCGACGCTATGTCATCGACCACGGCGGCGGCGAAAGCGGTCTTGTCGAAAAAAACGTTGACGTAGGGACCGACGGCTTCCAATTTGGCGATCAAGCCGGCCGTCTTGGCGGCGGCCGCGACCTCTTTGGCGATCTGCGGCGGCGCTTTCTTGAGCGTTTTGGCCGCGCCGAAACAGGCAAAAGCCAGATCGCCCATCTCCGGCTTGGGCGTGGCTCCGAGATCGTCGGGGCCGACGCTGACGCCGGGCAGCGCGGCGCCGATGGCGGCCAACGCTTCTTTGGTTGCGCGGTTGAGAACGCTCATTGGTTTGAAAAACGGCATGAATCGCCGACTTTCTCCTCCGTTAATCGCCGCCGGCCTGATGGCCGCCCTCCTATTTGGTTACTAAGCGGACGAAATGGCGCTTGCCTTTTTGGATGACGATCGGCTGGTCGCCGACCTCGATGATGACGACGGCATCGGCGACGACTTCGCCGTTGACTTTGACACCGCCCTGTTCGATCAGACGCCGAGCTTCGCCCTTGGAGGCGACGAGTTTTGCCGCCAGCAGGACATCGCCGAGCAGATGTGAGCCGCGCTTCAGGGCGACTTCGGCCATGTCCGCCGGCGCCTGCTTCTCGCGGAACGTCGCCACGAACTGGCGTTCGGCCGCATCGGCCTTGGCTGCCGAGTGATACATCGTCACGATCTCGCGGGCTAGGCGCGCCTTGGCGTCGCGCGGGTTCATGCTCGCCTGCTCGCAGGCCTCGCGCAGGGCGTAGACCTCTTTCTCGGGCAGATCGGTGGTCAACAGGAAATAGTCCCACATGGCGGCATCGGGCACGGACATGACCTTGCCGTACATCATTTCGGGCGCTTCGGTGATGCCTATATAGTTGCCGAGCGACTTCGACATCTTGTTGACGCCGTCGGTGCCGACCAGCGTCGGGCCGAGGAAGAGCGCGGACTGTTCGGCCAGACCCATCTTGCGTTGGAGGTCGCGCCCGGCCAAAATATTGAACCTCTGGTCGGTGCCGCCGAGTTCGACGTCGGCTTCGATCATGATCGAGTCGTAGGCCTGCATCATCGGGTAGAGCAGCTCGTGCATATGGATGTCGGCGCCTCCCTTGAGGCGCTCGGCGAAATCATCTCGCTCGATCATCCGGGCGACGGTGAACTTGCCGGCCAGGGCGATGACGTCGCGAAAGCGCATCTTGGCGAACCACTCGCTGTTCCAGCGGATCTCGGTCTTCTTGAGATCGAGAATCTTGCCGACTTGGGCGATGTAGGTCTTGGCGTTGGCTTTGACTTCTTTTTCCGAAAGCGTCGGCCTGGTCTTGGACTTCCCCGTCGGGTCGCCGATGAGCGAAGTGTAGTCGCCGATGATCAGCACCACCTGATGGCCGAGCTCCTGGAACTCGCGCAGCTTCTTGAGGGCGATGCTGTGGCCCAGATGCAGGTCCGGCGCCGTCGGATCGACACCGAGTTTGATGCGCAAACGCTTGCCGGCGGCCAGTTTGGCCCGGAGATCTTTTTCGACCACGGCTTCGGCCACGCGGCGCGACAGCAGGGCGTCGATTTTATGCTGGTCGGTGACGATTTTCATAACGGAAAAATCGTAGCCTATTCCGCGTATATAAGGAAGGGGCTGCCGAGCGCCCGAAAAAAGAAAAAGACACCCGTCGGGTGTCTGTCAGCGCAGTTATGGCTCGTGAGCCAGGCTTGAAAGGCAGTGCTGGCACTGTTCGCGCTGGCGGGCGCAGTTCAGGCACAGCTCGTGGACGCCGCTCGCGGTATCGCCGCCACAACAGCTGCATGAACGCACCGAGGCGGTGAAATTCAGGCCGACGCAGGCCTTGCACAAGGCCACTCCGGAACGGGTCGAGGTATGGGTGCAGGTGGCGGCCGAAGCCGGTCGCGCCTCCCCTCCCTCGGGATCATCCCAGCCGCGGTTGGGGTTGCCATCGTCGTCATCGTTGTCCGACACGCCGTCATCCTCGTCGTCCGATTCGCCTTCTTCCTCCTCGTTATCCTCCGGCTCCTCTTCGGCGGGGTCTTCCTCGTCGGGCTCGCCCTCGCCGGGCTCCTCTTCCTCCTCGTCGGCGCCGTTGCCGCCGGACCCGTCCTCCTCGCCGCCGCCCTCGTCGAAGCCGGCGTCGTCGCTTCCGTCCTGGTCCTGATCGGGATCGAGATTCTCTTCCTCGGACTTCACCATGGCTTCCTCCTCTTTGTTGGAGCCGATGGACATGAAACCATGCCAAACAGCGCATGTCAAGATTGCGAGGATAAAAAACGGCCGGTGGGGCCGTCGGGATCATTTCTTGAGCGACTGCAGTCCCGGGAAGACCGGGCCGATCAGATAGTCGAGCAGGTGGAGCAGCGCCGGATCCGGATTCTTCAGATCGGTCCGGAAGCGGTTCTCGTACGCCACGACGTCGCCGGAGCGGGCCGCTCTGGCGGCCGATTCCAGCAAGATCTTCTTCTCCGAGGCGGTGAATTGCAGCCTCGACATGGCGGCGACGCGCTCGGCATCCAGTCCGCGGGCGGCGATGAACTTGTCGCGATCCGGACTCGAAACCACGATGACGTTGTGGTTGGTCATGGCGCCCATGCTCATCTCGGCCATCCGGGCCCACTCGACGACCACCAGGCCGCGGGCATGGGCCAGTGCCTTGCGGTACAGGCGGTAGACGTGCGGCATGGTCAGGTTAACGACGAACTTCCGGTCGGCGTAGGCGGCGACGTCGAAGACGATGGCGGCGAGCGCCGGTCGGTTGACCGTCTTGCCGCCATTCGCGAGCACTCCGGCGCCGAAACGCTTTGCCAACTCGTCGCGCACGATGTGGGCGCCGACCGAGTCCTCGTCGTAGAGCTCGCGCAGGATCTCGTCGACGTTGATGTGGACCGACGGCAGGCCCGCTTTCCGCGCCGCCGCCACCAAGTCCTCGGCGACCTTGCTCTTGCCGGAGGCGATCTCGCCGGTGATGCCGACGCGGTACTGATCGAGCAGC
>JACQSM010000035.1 GCA_016205965.1 Candidatus Uhrbacteria bacterium | reverse complement strand
TCAGTTCGAGCGGTTCTCCGGATTCGCCGAATTTGTCGGGTACGCCGATGAATTCCTGCGGCGTCGGCAGCGTCTTGGCCAGGTATTCGGCCACGGCGCCGCCCAGGCCGCCGGTGATCTGGTGCTCTTCGACGGTGACGACGGCGCCGCACTCCTTGGCGGCCTTGAGAACGGTTTTTTCGTCGAGCGGTTTGACGGTATGGGAGTTGATGACGCGTACCTCGATCTTTTCTTTGGCCAGTTCTTCGGCCGCCTTGAGGCAGTTGTGGAGCAGGGGGCCGCAGCCGATGATGGCGACATCATCGCCGTCGCGCAGGGTCACGGCTTTGCCGATGGCGAAGGGCGTGGCCTCGGTGGTGAAGACCGGCGTTTTTTCGCGGGCGTAGCGGACGTAGCAGGGTCCCTTATGCTCGGCGATCGCCTCGGTCGCCTTCCTGGCTTCGATCGCATCGCAAGGAGAGATGACGGTGATGTTAGGGATGACCCGCATGATGGCCATGTCCTCGATCGCCTGGTGCGTGGCGCCGTCGGGTCCGACCGAGACGCCGGCGTGGCTGCCGATGATGTTCACCTTGACGTCGTTCAGGCAGATGTTGGTGCGGACCTGCTCCCAGGAGCGTCCCGGGCAGAACATGGCGTAGGAGGTGATGTAGGGGATTTTGCCCCCGAGCGCCAAGCCGGCGGCGCCGGCGGCCAAAAATTGCTCATGAACTCCGGCCTGGATGAAGCGGTCGGGAAAAAGCTTTTTGAAATCGGCGCTGCGGGTCGAGTCGGTCAGGTCGGCGCACATCACGACGACGTTCGGATTTTTTTTGGCGGCCTCGACCACGCCCAGACCATAGCCGTCGCGGGTCGGTTTCTGGACGATGTCGGCGGCGAAAATATCATCGACGAGCTTGGCGTCTTTTCTCATAGGGCGGCATGGTCAGCTTCGAGTTTGGCGGCGATCGCCTGAAGTTCTTTGACGGCCTGTTCGGCTTCGCCCGGCTTGAACGGCTGGCTGTGCCAGGCGTAATTGCCCTCCATGTAGGAGACGCCTTTGCCGGGCATGGTGTGGGCGATGATGCAGATCGGCTTTTGAAAAATGTTCCTGGCTTCGTGGAAAGCGCGGACGACGTCGGTGATGTCGTTGCCGTCGCATTCGATGACGTGCCAGTTGAAGGCTTCGTACTTGGCCCGGAGAGGTTCGAGCGGCATGATGTCTTCGGTTTTGCCGTCGATCTGGATGTTGTTGCGATCGATGACGCAGATGAGATTGTCGAGGCGATATTTTCCGGCGAAGAGCACGGCTTCCCAGTGCAAGCCGGCTTCGTGTTCGCCGTCCGAAGTCAGGGCCCAGGTTTTGAAGGTTTTTTTATCCAGGCGGGCGGCATAGGCCAGGCCGACGGCTTGAGCCAGGCCGGCGCCGAGCGGTCCGGAGGTCGTTTCGGAGCCGGGGAGTTTGGCGCGTTCGGGGTGTCCTTGGAGGCGGCTGCCGAGTTTGCGCAGGGTCATGAGCTCCTTGACCGGGAAGTAGCCGGCCTCGGCCATGGCGGCGTAGCGGATCGGGCAGATGTGGCCGTTCGAGAGGATGACCCGGTCGCGATCCGGCCAGTCGGGTTTTTTAGGGTCGTGCTTGAGTTCGTGGAAGTAGAGGACGGTGAAGATGTCGGCCATGCCGAGCGGTCCGCCCTGGTGGCCGCTTTTGGCGTTGGCGACCGAAGTGATGACGTGCTGACGCAGTTTGTTGGCGATGATCTCGAGCTCTTTGAGCTTCTTCTCATGGAGGTGCATACGTCGATTATTGTAGCAGCTTGGGCGGAAACCGGGAGGACTGTGGATAACTCGTTTTGGCCATGAAAAAAACCGCCATTGTGGGCGGTTAGGAGGAGCAGATGATCAGCTGCATCCGGATTGCCAGCGGTCCGTCGGGGTCGTCCCGCGTGCCGTAGATGATGGCGTAGGTTTCTTGGATGGCGGCGATCTGTGGATAGCCGTTGCGATGGTCGTAGTCGTCGTAGAAAGGCACGACCAGAAGCGGTTCGCCGCGGCGCGAGAACAGGCTGAACATCGTTCCGCCTTGCGGTCCATTTTGGATGGCGCCGAGTCGGCGGCTGCCGGCGGTCATGGCCTCATGCCAGCCGACCTCGACCGGCTCGCCGGCTTCGCCTTCCTGCGTCACGCGGGTCAGGAACTGCTTGGGTTCCTGGCGGTCGCGGCCGTCCATCCAGTGAACCAGGAAGTCCCCATTGTCGGCGAAGACGTGGCGGATGGCCAGGGGCGGGATCTCGACGCCGAAGGCCAGCGGAACCATGATCGCGCCGTCGCCGCGCCAGATCATCAGGGCGATCTCGCGGTCGCGCGGCGTCGCCGGCGGATCGTGCATCAGGCCGAAGGCGACGGTGTCGCCGATCGCGGCCATGCCGTGGACCCACGGGAATATGTCGGCCGTGGTCGCCAGCGTTTGCCGTCCGCAGATCTCGTCGTCGCACATGACGCCGGTGCGGTACTCGGTGTGCCAGGCGTCGTTGGTATCCTCGCCCCGGGATTCGACCCAGGCGATGACCTCGCGTTCGCCGGCCAGAGTACCCGCGGCCACTTCGGCATCACTGACGAAACGCGACGACAGCACGCGACCGTCGCGGTCGATGCGATGGACGGCGGTGATCAGGATGTTGCCGGGGAAGTTTTGGGCCGTCACGGCGATGAACGTTCCCTCGATTCCTTGAAATCCGAACCGGAAACTGTCGGAGAAGGGGATGACGGTTTGCTCGCCTGCCGGTTGGCCGTCGGCGGTGTACGGGCGCATTGCGCGGGATCTGCCGAGCTGTTCGGCCCAGATGATCAGGAAGACGCCGTTGCCGGCGATCACTCTCGGATCATAACCTGTGCCGATATCGACGGTCGCGCCGAGCCGGCAGGCCGGTTGGTCGATGATTTCATCGGGGATCGTGGCGGCGTCGGGCGTCTCGGCGGTTTGCCGCTCGGGAACAGGCGTCCGGCAGCCCATGCCAAGAAAGAACATCGCGATCAGAATGATGATCGGCATCCACTCGATCAACATCTCGGCCGCCCGGTCGGGCGGGATTTGAATGCCCAAGATGTCGTAATAGAGCCGATCAAGAGCGTCCTTCAGGCGGTTGCGCATGCGTACTCCTCGGGCCTTATCGCAGACCCATTTATAGCCCCGAACCTGGGGGGGCCGGTGAAAGATCGATGGCTAATAATAGCCAAAAAAGGCCAGGCTGTCAAGCCACGTCGGTCGCGACCGACGTAGCAAACCCGGACCCTTCTTAATGGACGGTCTATTCCCCGAGAGCCTGTTTGAGCACCTGGATCGTCAATGACGGGTCTGATGTCTCGGTCAGGGCGCTGGTAGCCACGACCATGTCGGCGCCGGCGTCTTTGAGCGACTTGATGTTCTCGGGACGGACGCCGCCGTCGACTCCGACGACGAGCGACGGTTTTCGTTTTTTGAGTTCGGCGACTTTTTCGACGGCGGCCGGCTGGAAAGCTTGGCCGCTGGCGCCCGGCGTCACGCTCATGACGAGCGCCATGGCGACTTGGTCGATGATCGGTTCCAGCGCCGAGACTGGTGTCTCGGGGTTAATGGCTATGCCGAGCCGTTTGGCTTCGTCGGCGACCGCTTCGAAGATGAGACGGTCGCGCTCGGTCGATTCTTTGTGGTAGATGACGCGTTTGGCGCCGGCGGCGATCCAGATCGGCACGGCGTGTTCCGGATTGGCGATCATCAGATGGACTTCGAACTCGAGGCCGGGCGCGAGTTCATGGATCAAGCCCGGGTCGGCCCAGGTGGTGTTGTTAACGAAGACGCCATCCATGACGTCGATGTGTACCGGAAGCCCGAGCTCCCGGACGTGGGCGATTTTTTGTCGGAATTCGTCTTCGGAGTGTACGAGGATCCCAGGTTGGATGTCCATACTTTTAACGGCTTTCGTAGCGGGCGATCTTGGCGAGCCTGCGGACGTGCCTGACTTCCTTTGTAAACGCGGTTTCAAGCCAGGTTTTAACTATTTTTTTCGCCAGCGCCTGGTTTTTCGTGGCCGTGCGGCCGCCCAAGCACAGGACGTTGGCGTCGTTGTGCAGGCGCGACATCTCGGCGGTGTAGAGGTCGTAGGCGAGCGCCGCCCGGATGCCATGCACCTTGTTGGCGGCGATGCATTCGCCGATGCCGGAGCCGCCGAAGACGATGCCGACGGCGCGGCCTTTGGAGGCGGCCACACTCATGGCCGTCGGCAGGATGAAGTCGGGGTAATCGCTCGGCGCGTCGTCTATCGCGCCCATGTCGCGGATCTCGTAGCCGAGCTTTTCGAGAAAGGCCTTGATCGCTTCTTTCAGCGCGAAACCGGCGTGATCGGTTCCCAGAAACACGGTTTTTTTTCGGGTAGTCATAACAGCACCATGGTAGCATCGTCTTGATGTTTGTGCATTTACATTTCGCGCCCGCCTCATTATACTGGCTCAATATGGCCAAATTCCACTTGCCGACGCTCGAGGAAGAGCAGCTCGCCGCTTGGGACGAAAAAAAGATCTTTGAGAAGCTCATGGCCCGTAAGGATAATCCCCGGGGCAAGTTCGTGTTTTTCGAAGGCCCGCCGACGGCCAACAACAAGCCCGGCATCCACCACCAGCTGACCCGCGCGTATAAGGACGTCATTCTGCGCTACCGGAGCATGCGCGGTCATTTCATCGAGCGCAAAGCGGGCTGGGATACGCACGGCCTGCCGGTCGAACTCGAGGTTGAAAAAAAGCTCGGTTTCACCAAGAAGCAGGACATCGAGGCCTACGGCATCGCCGCTTTCAACGAAAAATGCCGGGAGAACGTCTGGACCTATCTCGATCTCTGGGAGAAGAGCACCAAGCGCATCGGCTTCTGGGTCGATCTCAAGAACGCCTACATCACCTATAAGAACGACTACGTCGAGTCGTTGTGGTGGGTTCTGAAGCAGATCGACAAGAGCGGCCTGTTATACGAAGGCTACCGCGTCACGCCGCATTGCCCGCGCTGCGTGACTTCGTTGTCGTCGCACGAGCTGGCTCAGGGGTATAAAGATGCCGAGGATCCCTCGGTGTACGTGAAGTTCGCATTCGATGCGTCCCGCAAGGAATACTTTTTGGTCTGGACGACGACGCCGTGGACCCTGCCGGCCAACGTCGCCTTGGCCGTCGGCGCCGATGTCGCTTACGTGAAAGCGAAGATGAAAGCGACCGGGGAGACGCTGATCTTGGCCAAGGATCGTTTGTCCGTTCTCGACGGCGAGTACGAGATCGTCGAAGAAACGAATGGCGCCGACCTGGTGCACTCGTCGTACGCGCCGCTCTACAAGACTTTGGCGGCGGCCAGCGCCGAGGAGCTGAAGAACAATTACAAAGTCTACGCCGCCGATTTCGTTTCGACCGCCGACGGCACCGGCATCGTCCACATCGCCCCGGCATTCGGCGAGGACGACAGCCGGCTCGGCCAGCGCGAGAAATTGGCGACGCTGGTGACGGTCGACCCGGCCGGCATGGTCACGGCCGAGGTGCCGGGCAAGGGAAAATTTTTCAAGAAGGCCGACGCCGTCATCGAAGCCGATCTGACCGAGCGCGGCCTGATGTACAAGAGCGGAACCTACACCCACTCGTATCCGTTCTGCTGGCGCTGCTCGACGCCCATCCTTTATTACGCCAAGTCCTCGTGGTACATCCGGATGTCGGAGCTGCGCGAGCGGCTGATGAGGAACAACGCCCAGATCAACTGGCTGCCGGCGCATATCCGCGACGGCCGTTTCGGCGAGTGGCTGCGCGAAGTCAAAGACTGGGCCTTGTCGCGCGAGCGCTACTGGGGCACGCCGCTGCCGGTCTGGCGCTGCGCCTCGTGCGCCGAAAAGACGGTCATCGGCAGCTTCGAGGAGCTCGACTGGAACGCGCGGCCCAAGAACCGTTATTTCCTGCAGCGCCACGGCGAGGCCGAAACGAACGTCTCCGACACCGTCAGCTCCTGGCCGGAAAAAAAGGAGCACCGCCTGACCGCCAAGGGACGCGACCAGGTCGCCGCCGCGGCCAAGGAGCTCAAGGGCAAGGGAATCGAGATGATCTTTTCTTCGGATGTTCTGCGCACCAAGGAGACGGCCGAAATCATCTCCAAGGAGCTCGGTCTCGAGGTCGTGTTCGACGCCCGTTTGCGCGAGACGGATTTCGGCGTCAAGAACGGCGCCGCCATCGCCGAATATCATGCCGGATTCAAGGATCATCTCGAGCAGTTCGCGAAGGCCGTCGAAGGCGGCGAGTCGTTTTACGACGTCCGCCGCCGCATGATCGGATTCGTGAAGGAACTCGAACGTCAGCATCGCGGCAAAAAGATTTTGATCGTCAGCCATGGCGACCCGCTCTGGCTCCTGGAGACGGGCTTCAGCGGTGCCACCGACGAAGAGGCGCTCAAGGCGTCATACAACAACGTCGGCGAATTCCACGAGCTCGAACTCAAGAATCTGCCCTACGACGAGATGGGTCATGTCGATCCGCACCGGCCCTACATCGACGAGGTCGTGCTGGCTTGCCGCGCCTGCGGCGGCGAGATGCGGCGTTCGGCCGACGTAGTCGACGTCTGGTTCGACTCCGGCGCCATGCCCTACGCCCAATGGCATTATCCGTTCGAAAACGCCGACCGCATCGACAAGGGCGAGAGCTTTCCGGCCGATTTCATAACCGAAGCGATCGATCAGACCCGCGGCTGGTTTTACACCCTGCTGGCGGTTTCGACGCTGCTCGGCAAAGACGTCCCGCCATACAAAAACGTCATCTGCCTCGGCCACGTGCTGGACGCCAAGGGCCAGAAGATGTCGAAGTCTAAAGGCAACGCCGTCGACGTCTGGGAGATGATCGGCAAGTACGGCGCCGACTCGGTGCGATTGTATTTCTACAGCGTTTCGGCGCCGGGCGATCCCAAGCGTTTCGACGAGAAAGGACTCGATGAGATCGTCAAAAAAGTGTTCCTGATTCTCTGGAACGTCTTGACGTTCTGGAAGCCGTTCGCCGCCGAAGCCGGCGACGAGCCGTCGACCGCCCACCCGCTCGACCGCTGGATCGCGGCCAAGACGCGGCTCATGGCCGCCGCCGCGACCGCGCATCTGGAAGCCTACCGGGTGACCGAGGCCTCGCGCCTGGTCATGGAGCATGTCAACGACATCTCGACCTGGTATCTGCGGCGTTCGCGCGACCGATTCAAGAGCGTCGATGCGGCCGACCGCCGCGCCGCCGCCTCGACCTTGCGCTGGACGCTGATGACGCTCGCCAAGCTCATGGCTCCGATGACGCCGTTCCTGGCCGATGCGCTGTATCGCGAGCTCGGCGGCAAACTCGAATCCGTGCACCTCGATGCCTGGCCGGATCTCATTGTCGAGGCCGGAGATGAAGCCGCGGTCGCCGATATGGATTCGGTAAGGACGCTGGCCAGCCTGGCCTTGGAAAAGCGCGCCGCCGCCGGGATACCGGTACGCCAGGTGTTGGCCGCACTGACCGTTCGGGGCCGCGCCTTGGACGCCGAGCTGCAGGCGGTCTTGGCCGAGGAGGTCAACGTCAAAAAAGTCGTCGTCGAAGAGCGCCGGGGCAACGCCGAAGTCGAACTCGACACCGTCATCACCCCGGAGCTGCGCCAGGAGGGCGCGCTGCGCGAACTCGTCCGCCACGTCAACGCCCTGCGCAAGGACGCCGGCTTGGCGCGCGCCGATCGCGTCGTGATCCGTTACGAAGGCAAGAGCGCCCTTTTCGACGGCGTGGTCGCCGGGTACAAGCCCGATCTCATGGCCGCGACCGTCGCCGATGACGTCAAAGCCGGCCGCGGCGACGTCCAGGGAACCGATCTCGCATTCGAAGACGGCGCGGTGTGGGTCGGGGTCGAGAAGGTGTAATATGAAGCCATGATCATCACCCTCTCCGGCACGGTCACTGCTAAGGACGGCCACGATGCCATCGTCGAGGTCGAGGGCGTCGGCTACCAGGTCCATCTTCACAAACGGGCCTTGGAAGCGGTCGCCATCGACGCGCCGGCGCGGCTCTGGACGCACGAGTACATCCGCGAGGATTCCCGCGATCTGTACGGCTTTTTGAACGCGGCCGAACACCGGCTGTTCCTGAAATTGCTGTCGATTTCCGGCGTCGGCCCCAAGCTGGCCATGAACATTTTTTCGCTGGGCGGCACCAAGGAGATCGAATCGATGATCGATCGCGGCGATATCGCCGCCCTGACCGGCGTTTCCGGCGTCGGCAGGAAAACGGCGCAGAAGATCGTGCTGGAACTGCGCGGCCGCTTGGCCGACGATCGCGGCGACGCCGAAACCGAAGAGATGATCGCCGCCCTGGTCAACCTCGGCTACGGCCGCGAGCGCAGCCGCGAAGTGCTGGCCAGCTCGGCCGGCGACAAGGTCGAGGATCGTTTGCGCACCGCTCTCAAAGAGTTGAGCAAGAAATAAATGCCGTTGAGGCTGACCGACGACCAAGCGACCTGGGATGCATTCATCCTCCGCAACGGCGGCGGTTTTTTGCAATCGTGGGGCTGGTCCGAGTTCCAGCGGACTTTGGGGCGGCAGGTTTTGCGATGCCGGCTCGAAGAGGCGGATGGGGAGGTGGCGGCGCAGTTCGCGTTGAGCATCGTCGGATTGCCGCTCGGATTCGCCTACGCGACCGTGCCGCGCGGGCCGGTCGTCGCCGCCGGCGCCGAAGGGTTCGGCGCGCGCATGGATGCGGCGATGGCGGCGATCAACTCGACCGCGGCCAAAGAGGGGGCCGTGTTCGCTCGCGTCGAGCCGCCATTCGCCGAGCGGGGAGATGTCGTTTCCGCCGACGACATGCGGCGCTGGGGCTTTCGGCAGGCGGCGGCTAATGTGCCGGCCGCGACCGTGCTCGTGGATCTGACCAAGTCCGAAGACGAACTGTTGACGGACATGCATCAGAAGACCCGCTACAACATCCGCCTGGCCGAGCGCCACGGCGTCGTCGTGCGCCCGGCGACGGCGACCGGACCGCACTTCGCCAAGCATGCCAAGGACGTCTTTTGGAATCTGTTGGCCCACACCGCCGAGCGCGACAAGTTTCATACGCACGAGCGCCGACACTACGACCTGATGCTCGACGTTCTCGGCATCGGCGTTGGAGGGCTGGCTTTAGCCCGCCCTGCTGGCGCGCTCGAGTTGGCCCTGTGGTTCGCCGAAGTCGGCGGCCAGCCGGCGGCGGCGGCCATCGTCGCCTACTACGGCGGCACCGCCACCTACCTGCACGGCGCTTCCTCGGCCGAGTTGCGCCGGCACATGGCGCCCCACCTGCTGCATTGGGAGATCATGCGCGAGGCCAAGAGACGCGGCTGCAAGACCTATGATTTTTGGGGCGTCGCCGCGACCGACGACGGCGAAGACCCTTGGGCCGGCATCACCCGTTTCAAGCTCGGCTTCGGCGGTCGTCGCGTCGGCTATCTGGGGGCCTGGGAATTGCCTTTGCGGCCGGTTTGGTATAGTCTCTACCGGTCAGCGCGAGCCATTTTGCGCTCGGCGTAGCGACCTGCACCCGTAGTTCAACGGATAGAATGTGGGCCTCCGAAGCCTAAGATCCAAGTTCGATTCTTGGCGGGTGCACCAGAGTTCAAATCACGTTATTTATGCAACAATGCTGTTTTGGCTTATAATTGGATCAAGATAATTTTTATACACGCTATGAAAAAGAGATGGTTTGTTGCGTTGTTGCCGCTGGTGTTGGTGGGAGCAGGGTGTGCGAAGACGAAGGTGGATACGACGGCAAATGCCAATGTTTCGGTAAACGTGAAGAATCAGGTGAAAGCACCTACTTATGACGAGCCGGAAGTCATCGATACCTCGGTCGAAACATATGTGAACACGAAGTACGGATACCAGCTCAACAAGCTTGGTTACTATCTGTTCGCATATCCGGCAGTGGTCAAGGCATCTGAAGCGACGAAAGTGAAATTAGATACTCTAGGTCCGACCGGAGGTTCCGATATCGTCAATTTTACCGTGGGATTTTATCCGATGACGTTGGAGGAGTGGAGACTGTCGTTTGTTGCGGTGCAATCGGACAAAGTCGAATTCCAAAGTGGCACGCTTAGAGCCGTGAGCATGTTTCAGGGACATAAGTCCATCGAATATTGGGGCCGTGAAGATTACGACATTGTCGACGCCTATCGTCTCCGCGCGATTGAGGTAGAGGGCGGAGTCCTGGTAGTGCAACAGAATGCAAAATCCGATGGTCTCGACGTCATGTATCAGAGCTTTACTTTCATCAAGTAGGAATAAAAATTAAATAGGAGGACGCCCTTTAGGGCGTCCTGCGGGCAGGGCGGCATAAATGCCGCCCTCCTTTTTGCGTAATCCTTATTCCACACGGCCCTTGCCCTCGGCCGTAGGGTCGCCGTCGAGCATGGTGGTGAGCGGCGGAGCGGCGACGAGCACGGAGAAGGCGGTGACTTTGTCGATGGCTTCGAAGGCGGTGCCTTCGAGGATGGTGGCGATTTTGCCGCGTTGGTCGTCGCCGGGCGTGAACGAAACGTCGAAATGCACCTGCAGCGCTTTGACCGAGGTCGGCATGCGGTTCAGGGTCCAGACCATCCGCTCGGAGCCGGCGTCGAAGCGCAACGTGCCCGCATCGACGCTCGACTGTCCGGTCCACATGACGTTGGGCGGCAGGGCGGCGCCGACCTTCAGATCCGACAATTCGTGGAGCGTGTTGGCGATTTTCCAGGTGACGCGGTAGACGGTGGTTTCGCCGACCTTGGGCGGCAGGGGACCGGTGCCGACGGGAACCTGGTCGGCGTCGAAGTAGCGCGCCTGGGCCGCCAGTGACGAGTCGCTCTGCATCTTGGCCGCCACCGGCTGTGACTTGGTGACGCGCGAAACGGCGACGCCATCGGCTTTGCCGACCGCGGCCTCGATCCAGGCCGATACTTTATGGAGCGCCTGTTCCGTCCCGGGCTGCGGCACCGGCAAAATAGGCACCTCGATGTCGATCGATCCCTCGCTGCCGGGTTTGATTGAGCCCAGCGCCGAGATCTGTTTTTTGGTCCAGGTCAGTTTCGAACCGTCGCGG
The DNA here is from genome assembly GCA_016205965.1 of Candidatus Uhrbacteria bacterium. Classification (GTDB taxonomy): domain Bacteria; phylum Patescibacteriota; class Patescibacteriia; order SG8-24; family SG8-24; genus JACQSM01. The sequence goes on along the minus strand of JACQSM010000035.1, from coordinate 10,087 downwards.
ACGCCGCCCTCGGGATCCTTCAAGGAGTTCCAGAGCAGCACTTTCGACGATGGCTCGGTTTCGAAGACGAGCGCCAGCGAGACATCCTCCAGCAAAACGTCGCCGGTGTTGCGGTAGGTGAGGGCCAGGCGCAGGGTGTCGCCGAAGTCGACCGCCTGGTCGCCGGTCTTGCCGTTCATGATGAGCGCCGTGACCAGTTCGCCGCCGATCACCGTCGAAGCGGCGCTGGCGTTTTTTTGGAGCGCGAGATCGCCGCCGACCGCTTTGAGGAGAAGCTCGGCCTTGATGTCGAGTTCGCCCTTGGCCTCGGAAGCGAAGGTGCCGGTAACGGTTACCTTGCCATTGGTCCCGGGCGCCAGCGTCGGCAGGTTCCAGGTACTGAATCCGTCATCGGCTGCCTTGGGGTTGGCCGCATCGGGGATGAAACCTTGCGGATACTCGAACCGCAGCACCAGATTCTTGGCCTCGGCCGCGCCGCCGTTGCCGTACTCGGCCGTAACCGTCACTTTTTCTCCAGGCAGCGTCTTTTCAGGCGTTTTTATAGAAAGATCGTAGACCGAGTCGTTGATGATGATCGGCCGGGTCGTGACCTTTTGGAATTCGGAATTGAAGTCGGCCGGGCGGTAGGTCAGGATCGCCTGAAGATCGTGGGGGGTTTTGAGCGGCGCGGTGAAGACGCCGTGCAATTCGATCGCGCCCTCCTTGCCCGGAGCCACCGACCCGATCTTCCACTCGAGATTTTCTCCGGCCGGCTCGGCTTCGGATAACGCGAAATCCTTGGGCAGGCGCATCGCCAGGACGGCGGTGCCCAGCGGTATCGATTCGCCGTTCTTGTAGACGATCTTGTAGTCGACCTTGGCGCCGCTCTTCGGTTCGGCCGGTCCCTGGATATCGACGACGACCTTCTCGCCGCTGAATTTTTCGCGGCCCGGCGAGAACATGAAAAAGCCGGTCCAGGCGACGGCGGCCAGAGCGGCGAAAAAAACCGTCAGGCCGACGAGTATCTTTTTGGCGGTCGAGCCGCTGGCTTGCTCGAGCGTGGTCATGTCGCGGCCCTCGTCGCCGAGTTCGCTGTAGATGTCTTTCAATTCTTTTTCGACGGTTTTTTCTTTCGGCGGCGCGGCGGGAGTCGGCGCCGGCGGCGGCGCCGGTTCCGTGGGAACGGCCGGCGTCGCCGCCGCGGCCGGGGGAACGGCCGGTTCGACGGGAGCGATGGGTGGGGCCGCTTTCTTCCTGGGCATAGCGTTATTTGGCGACGGCGGCCAGGAAGAGATCGCGATCGAGGTTCGTTTCGGAAGTCCAGCGGCCGTCGGCGTCGCGCCCGCGCGCGGGCGACTGCCAGGCGAGGTCATAGCCGCGCGGCAGTTCGATCGAGGAGGTCAGGCGGGCGGGCTTGGCGCCGGGCTGCTTTTTGACTAGCAGCGAGTAGCTCATCGAGGGTCCGACGTTCTTGGCGAACAGCGCCCGATACCCGGTGGGCCGTTCGACTTTCACCGTGCCGGCCGGCAGGGCGTAGATCATTTTCACGACGCTGGTCTCGCCGGTATCGGTTTGGACCCAATTGCCGAAAACGGTCAGACCGTTCTCGTTCCAGATTTTCGTGCCGGAGGACGGTTCGACGGTCGCAGATGCCTCCTCGGCGGCGAGGGAGGGGTGGGTTTCGTTGCCGGCTTCGGGCAGTTTGAAAAGTTTAGGATCGGGTTGTTCGAATCCGGCGGCTTCGACGAGCCGGCTTCCGGCCGGAACGTAGACCCGCAGATAGTCGACGTTGCGGACGCCGTTGAAGAGCGCGTTCTTCTTGCCGTTATGTTTGCGCGAGATCGTCAGGGTGACGGTCGAAGTGCCGTCGGACAGAATCTTGACGCGGTGGTCGATGGATTCATCCATGACGCCGTCGGTCTTCTGCCCGGCGATGTTGGTGTGGACCACGGCCAGGGTGTCGGCGTCGCCTGGCATCAGCGCGCCGGTCCAGCCGAGAGAGCCCGCCCTCGACTGCAGGTCTTCATTCCTGAACCAGAGCTGGATGTCCTTGCCGGCCAAACCGCGGTCGACGGCTCCGGCCAACTTGATCATGCCGTTGCGATCGGATTGCATGATCTTCGACAGCACCTTGGGCGACATGTCGCTGATGAATTGCTTCGGCTTGTTCTCGGTCTTGTCGTACTCCATCTCGACCTGTTTCTGGGTTTCGAAAAAGAAATTCCTGGAGGTGAGGGTCTTGCCGTATTCCGGCATGGCGATCGGGCCGGTGACCTCGAGCAGATTTTCCATGAACGAGGCATTGACGGCGATGACGCCGTCGACGGTCGGTCCGCCGCTCTTTTCGTAGAACCAGGCGACGGTCTGGGCCGAGGTCGGAAAGTCCGGCGACCAGTTGGAATCCTGGAACTGCCAGAGCGGGTTGATCAGGCGCATCGGCTGGGGGGCGGCGTAGTGTTCTTTGAGGCTGCCCTTGAGGTCGTAGGAACCGCCGCCTGGAATTTCGAGATTGGCGATCTCGCCCTTGTTGACGTCGAGCAAGGCGAAGCTGCCGATGAAACCGCCGGTGGCGCGTAGTTCGGCGTTGTTCTGGAAGACGATCAGATAGCGGCGGGTTCCGGCCGAGCCGACGGCGCCGGTGACGAGCGACGCCAGGAGTTCGGCGCGGCGCAGCGTGTCGGTGAGCTGTGGCGCCTGCTTCTTCGCGTTCGAGAACGTTTCGCGGTACGGCGCCGGGATGGCGGACGGGTCGATTCGTGAAACGTCGGCGAAGGCCTTTTCCACTCCTGGCAGCGTCCGATGAAGTTGCTCGCTCATGACGAGCGCTTTTTGCGCCGGAGCCGACTTGGGATCGAGCTGCGCCAGGGCCTCGGTCAGCGTTTTGCCGTCGTCGGCCAGCCGGCGGCCGGCGTCGACCAGGATCGGCGCGGCCAGGACGGCGTTCTTGGCCGGGATCAGCTTGGCGACCGGGCGCAGGATTTTGCCGATCAGTCCCAGGCTTTCATCCATGGTTCGGAATTTTTCGGAAGCCTCGGAGAATGAAGTCGAGGCGGTTTTGAAATCGCCGTTCTTGGCGGCTTCGGCCGCAGTCCGCATGTTTTGGACGGCCTGGCGTCCGCCGTCGGTCATAGCGCTCTTGGCGCTGGCGATCGCGCGGGTTGCCGAAACCGCCCCGAAAGGGAGCAGGATGGCCAGCGTGGCCAGGGCGAAACGGAAGGTGGTCTTGAGCGGCTGCGGAGGAGCGGTTTCGACGGGCTCCGGCGCGGCAACGGAGATTTTTTTGACGGCGACGGGCGCCGGTGCCGCCGCTTTTGCGATGACCGGCGATTTCTTGGCTTCCGGCGCCGGTTTCGGCGTCATGGCGAGGGGCCTGGGCGTGATGACGAAGAGCGTTTTAAAAGCGATCCTGGCGGCGCTGCCGATATCTTCGGCGCCGGCTGGCGGAAATTCCCAGGCGTTGCGCGAACGGACCGAGAGCGTCTTTGATTCGATGTCGCGGAGGTGCTGGCGATCCTGCCAGTCGCTGAACAAGGGAATCCTGATCGGCGTTTTTTTCACGGCCGCCGGGGCGGCTGATTTGAGATGCAAAAGATGCTTCGAGGGCTCGAACGAAATGGTCCTGGGCGCGGGTAATAGTTGCGTGCCAGCTTGTGCGGCGGCCGAGGCGGCCGGCGTCGGGACGTCGACGACCTTAATCTTGGCCCGGGCGATCTTACGGCGGGCGGGAGCGGTCTTCACTTTTTCCTCGACTCGGACGGCGTCCATACTATTTCGAGAGAGCTTTTTCGTAGATCGCTGCGGTGGCGGCGGCCAGGTCGTTCCAGCTGAATTTTCGGGAATGGACTCGGCCTTTCTCGATCAATTCGTTTCGGAGGCTTTCGTTGTCGGCCAGGCGGTTCATGGCATCGGCGATCGCCCTGACGTCGGTCGGATCGAAATAGCTGGCGGCGTCGCCCAGGACCTCGGGCAGCGAACAGGCGTTCGAGGAGGCTACCGGCAGTCCCTGGCACATGGCCTCGAGCGGCGGCAGGCCGAAACCTTCGCACAGCGACGGGAAAACGTAGAAAGCGGCGTTGGCATAGAGCGCGGCGAGTTTTTCGTCGCTCGCCTGGCCGTAAAAAACGACGTTGCCGTCGAGGCCTTTCGACCGCGCCTCGGTCCGCAACCGGTCGTAGAAATAATCCGGCGCGCCGACCAAGACCAGCGAGTAGGCGTCCATGCCGCGCTTGCGGCAGAGGGCGAAGGCCTCGATGAGCCGCTCGAGGTTCTTGTGCGGGTAGGCGTTGCCGACGTAGAGCGCGTAAGGTTTCGGCGCCGGCGATTCCGTCTCCGTCGTCGATCCGGCCAGACTAGCGGCACAGGCCTCGTAGGTAACCTCGATCTTCTTGCTCCGCGCCGCCGGAAACCGCCGTACGATCTCGTCGCGCGAGTAGTTCGAGACCGTCATGATCGCGGCGGCGTCGCGGATCGCCCGGCCGATGACCGCCCGGTAGGCCGCGTACTTGAGCTTGTAGAAGAACGGTCCGAGGGTCGTGGCTCGCGCCGTCGGATGCGACAGCAGGATCAGGTCGTGAATGGTGACGACGAACGGCCGGCGGTAGAGGAATGGCACGTTGAAATGCGGAAAGTGCATCAGGTCCAGACGGAAGCCGCGCAGCCAGAAAGGATAAAAAAGCTGCTCGCGCCATCCGTACCAGGGAAATTCCGCCAGCGCCTTTTTGAAACGCGGATTGGCCGGCGCGTAGTCGTCCCAGTTCGCTTTGCGTAAAAAGACCGTGTACTCGTTGCGCTGATCGATCTCCTCGAGACGCCGAATCAGCTCGCTGACATAGCGGCCCAGACCCTTGCCGATCGTTCCGTAAAATCGCGCATCGATGCCGATCTTCATAGGTCGAGCCGATGAAGAGAGTATAGCAAAATAAGGCGAGACCCTCTATCCATTTTGTCCCCAGTCGATAAGGCTGACGGCGGCCCGCTTTACCCTACCCGGCCATCATGTTGTAATAAATTCCTATGTGCGGAATAGTCGGTTACATCGGCGCCAGGCGGGCCGAGGACGTGCTCCTCGACGGATTGCGGCGCTTGGAATATCGCGGCTATGACTCGGCCGGGAAGGCGACGGTCCAGGGAGAGGCGATCCATGTCGTCAAAACGCCCGGCAAAGTCGTTCATTTGACCGAGGCTTTGGCCCGGACGCCGGCGCCGGGTTCGGTCGGCATCGCCCACACCCGCTGGGCGACCCACGGCGAGCCGAACCAGGCCAACGCCCACCCGCATCTCGACTGCCGCGGCGAGCTGGCGATCGTGCACAACGGCATCATCGAAAATTACGATCGCCTGAAGCGAGGACTGATCGAGCGCGGCCACGCCTTCCGCTCGGACACCGATACCGAAGTCGTCGCCCACCTGATCGAGGAGTACGCGGCCAAGCTGCCGTTGGAAGAGGCTTTTTTAGCGGCGCTGCGCGACGTCGTCGGGACCTTCGGCATCGCTGTGGTGTCGCGGCGCGAACCGCGGAAATTGTACGCGGCCCGGCGCGGCAGTCCGCTGGTCGTCGGCGTCGGCGTCAACGGCGAATACTTTTTGGGTTCGGATCCGGCGGCCCTGATTCCGTACACCCGCGACGTCGTCTACCTGGGCGACGACGAAGCCGTGGTCCTGACCGACGAGGGCATGGAAACATTCTCGTTCGACCGGACGCGTATCCAGAAGCAGCGCGAACAGATCAACTGGACCGTCGACGAGATCGAGCGCGGCCGCTTCCCTCATTTCATGCTCAAGGAGATGACCGAGCAGCCGTCGGTGATCGTCAATTCGACGCGCGGCCGGCTCGACGTCGACAACGGCCTGGCCAAGCTCGGCGGACTCAAGGACGTCGATGACCGGCTGCGCAAAATCGAGCGGTTGTCGCTGGTCGCCTGCGGTTCGGCGTATCTCGCGGCCATGGTCGGCGAGTACATGCTCGAGGAATACGCCGAGATTCCGACCGAGACCGAACTCGGTTCCGAGTACCGCTATCGCAAGCCGATTCTCGATCCCGGACGCGAGGCGGTCATCGCCGTGTCGCAGAGCGGCGAAACCGCCGATACCCTCGGCGCGTTGCGCGAGGCCAAGGAGAAGGGCGCGCTGACGCTCGGCATCGTCAATGCCGTCGGCTCGACCATCACCCGCGAAACCGACGCCGGAGTGTATCTTCATGCCGGGCCGGAGATCGCCGTCGCTTCGACCAAGGGTTTCGTCGGCCAGCTCTCTGTTTTCGCTCTGTTGACCGTCTTATTGGGCCGCCAGCGGCGCATGTCGCAGGCTACCGGCAGCCGCATCGCGGCCGAGCTCGCCGCCTTACCGGCAAAAATAGAAAGGATCCTGGCCCAGAGCGATCGCATCAAGGCGCTGGCCAAAAAATACGCCAACGCCCAGAGCATGTTGTATCTCGGTCGCAAGTATAATGCGCCGGTCGCGCTGGAGGGCGCGCTGAAACTCAAAGAGATCGCCTACATCCACGCCGAAGGCTACGCCGCCGGCGAGATGAAACACGGACCGATCGCGCTCTTGGACCCGTCGTTCCCGGTGCTGGCCATTGCCACCAAGGACAGCATCTACGAAAAAGTGAAATCGAATTTGGAAGAGGCCAAGGCGCGCCGGGCGCCGGTGATCGCCCTGACCAATGAGGGCAACGACGAATTGGTGCGCATCGCCGATGACGTCATCTTCGTGCCCCGGACCATCGAAATGCTGGCGCCGATCCTCAACGTCATCCCGCTGCAGCTCTTCGCCTATCACATGGCCGTGGCCCGCGGCTACGATCCCGACAAGCCGCGCAATCTGGCCAAGTCGGTCACGGTCGAATAACTCGACGCACGCTTGTTTGACGAAAGGGAATCCTTTTGACAGGGTTGCCGCATGTTTGTATTTGTAGACGAATCGGGTTATTCCGGACTCAAAATTGATGCAGGTTCGAGCCGTTTCTTTACGGTGGTACTCGTCGTGTTTGCCGATGAGGAAGAGGTCCGCGCCTGCGACGTTCAGCTCAATTCGTTACGTAAGGAGTTAAGAAAGCCGCCAGATTTTGAATTTCACTTTTCCGAAAATACCAACAGAGTGCGCGAGGCATTTCTCGGGGCCGCCGCCAAGCTCGATTTCGTGTATTACGCCTTCGTATTGGACAAGGATCCGAGGAAACTGTGGGGCCCAGGTTTCAAGTACAAGGCCAGTCTTTATAAAGTCGTCTGTCGTTACGTCTTTGAAAATGCACGCGATCGCCTTGTTGACGCCAACGTAACTTTTGACAGAAGCGGACCGTGGACCTTCCAGGCCGCACTCGGTAAATACATAAAGGGGTTAAATGACAAAGGCAAAAAAATCATCAAGTCAGTAAAAATGATGTCTTCGAGGAGCAGTAATCAACTGCAGCTCGCGGACTATGTGGCCGCCGTTACGAACAGGGTTCAGCAAGGCAAGAAGAAAAATGCTGACGTGTACTGGCGTTATATCGCCCACAAACAGATAAGCGTGCAGAAGTGGCCGGAATAGGAAGACCGGACCCTATCCCTTTCGGGAACGCGCACCATGACGGTGACTATTCGGGTCCGGTCAATTCCACCTAGAGCTTAGTAAAAAAGATCGAAGCAGTCAAGAATGGTTGTCGGGGACAGATGTGAAATGGTTACCCGAAGATTCTCGCGAAAAGTTTTTCGAGAGATTCGGCTGACTTTTCCCAGCTGAATTTTTTTGCCCGGAGCAGGCCGCGGGCGCGGAAGTCGGCGGCCAAACGGCCGTCGGCGGAGACGGCGTCCATGGCATCGGCGATCTCGGACAAGTCGTGCGGGTCGACGAGGAGGCCGGCGTCGCCGACGACCTCGCCCATCGACGAACCGTGGCCGGCGATGACCGGCGTGCCGCAGGCCATGGCCTCGAGCGGCGGCATGCCGAAGCCTTCGTAGTAGGACGGGTAGACGAGCGCCAGGGCGGCCGAGAGCAGGGCGGCTTTGTGTTCTTCGGGCACCGGGCCGAGGAAGCGGATGCGATCGCGTTTTTTGGAGGATTCGGCCTGGGCATAGACGTCGTCGCAGAGCCAGCCGCGGGCGCCGGCGATCACCAGGTCGGCGTCGACGCCGATTTTGTCGAAGGCGGCGATCATCCCGGAGATGTTTTTACGCGGCTCGATGACGCCGAGGTACAGGAAAAACGGCCTCTCGAGGCGGTATTGCCGGCGGATGTCGGCCATGGCCTCGGCCGACGCCGGCACGAATGCCGAGGAGGCCGCCGGCGTGACCACGCTGATGCGTTCGGGCGGCAGGCCGAACATTTCGATCAGATCGGCTTTGGTGTGTTCGGAGACGGCGGCGACGGCGGCCGCTTTGCGCAGGAGCATCGCCGGCCGGACGGCGGTGTGCCACAGGCGCTGCTTGGGCGAAAAAAAATCGGGATAGCGGATGAAAGAAAGGTCGTGGACGGTCAACACGAGCGGCAGGTCGGTGGCGATGAAATTCAGGTTCGAGAGCTACACGGCGTCGGCGCCGCCGGCCAGGTCTTCGAGGCGCGGGCGGCCCAAGAATGCGAAGGCCGAGTTCAGGACCTTGTTGGGCAGGCGCCAGTGCAGCAGATCGACGCCTTGGAATGCGAGCCGGGGCGCGTTCTGCCAGGCGTTGGTGAACAGGCGGTAGTCGTGGCGGCGGCGGGCGATCAGGGCGTCGGTGATCCGCTTGGTGTAGACGCCGACGCCGCCGAACGCCGGGTCCATGATCGGCCGGAGATCGAGGAGGATTTTCATGGTCATCGGGCCATGGAAGGCGCGGCCAGCCGGGCGTTGGCGGCCGCGGCGCTGCCGCTGCGCCGCTGCCATTCGGATTCGACCAGTTCTTTCATTTTGGTCCGGAAGAGAGCGATGTCGAAGCGTTCGGCATGGGCGCGGATCCGCGCCGGGTCAAAACGTTCCGGCTGGAACAGAATGACGGTGTTGGCGAGCGCCTCCCAGCTCTGCTCGTCGATGAACGTGCCGGTGACTCCCTCGACGACCGTCTCGAGCGCGCCGCCCTTGCGATAGGCGATCACCGGGCGGCCCGAAGCCATGGCCTCGACGGCGGTGATGCCGAAATCTTCTTCTTGCGGATGGATGTAGGCGATGGATTTGCGGTAAAGCTCGGCCTTGTCGGCTTCCGAGACGCGCCCGACGAACTCGATGTTTTTCTTGGACGCGGCTTGGAGGCGGCGCAACTCCGGTCCTTCGCCGAAAATCTTCAAAGGGAGGCCGAGCTTGTTGAAAGCCTGGACGACGACGTCGAAGCGCTTGTAGGCGACCAGGCGGCCGCCGGCCAGGTAATAGTTCTCGGTTTTTGCCGCCGGAGAAAATTTCGCCGTCTCGACCGGCGGGTGGATGACGACGCTTTCGCGGCCGTAATAATGGCGGATGCGCCGGCGCACGGTTTCGGAGTTGGCGATCATGACATCGGCCCGCTCGGCCGCGATCCGGTCCCACATGCGGATGGATGTCAGGATAAGCGGCACGAGCTTGCGCACCGGCCCGGGCAGGCCGAGTTCGTCGACGTAGGAGTGGGTGTCGGACCAGAGGTAGCGGGTCGGAGTGTGGCAGTAACACAGATGGAGCGTGTCCGGCCGCGTCAAGACGCCCTTGGCGAAAGCCGAAGCGCTCGAGACGACGACGTCGAAATCGGCCAGGTTGTGGCGTTCGGTGGCCGCCGGCATCATCGGCAGGAACCATTTGTATTTGCGCAGCGCCAGCGGCAGCGCCTGCAGGAACGACGTCCGAACGACGCGGTCGCGAAAAGCGTCGCCGATGCGGGCCGGGTCGTAGAGCAGCGTATAGATCGGCGCCTCGGGCCAGATCCGGGTGAAGGCCTGCAGGACGCGCTCGGCGCCGCCGTCTTGAACGAGGTGATCGTGAACCAGCGCCAATTTCATACGGATCAGGAAGCTCCTTTGCGCGAGAAAACCACGAACGGCGTTTTGAGCAGGATCGCCAGGTCGAGCCAGGGCGACCAGTTCTCGATGTACCAGGTGTCGAGCCGGACTTCTTCGTCGAAGTCGAGGTCGGCGCGGCCCGAAACCTGGGCCATGCCGGTGATCCCCGGCTTGATGGTCAGCACCCGGC
>JACQSM010000001.1 GCA_016205965.1 Candidatus Uhrbacteria bacterium | reverse complement strand
CTATTACTTCACCCGCTATTACCGCCAGGCGTTCGGCATGCACGCGTCGGCGGCGATTCTCTACAATCATGAATCGCCCCGCCGCGCGATCGAGTACTTGAGCCGCAAGGTCAGCAACGGGGTCGCCCGCATCAAGCTGGGCAAGCAGAGGAGGCTGGCGCTCGGCGACACGTCGGCCAAGATCGACTGGGGGCACGCCCGTGAATACATGGAAGCGGCATGGGCAATGCTGCAGCAACCGACGGCGGACGACTACGTCATCGCCACCGGCGAAGTCCATTCGGTCCAGGACTTCGTCGAGCTGGCGTTTCGGCGTGCTGGGCTGGATCCCGCCGACCACGTGGTGCAGGACCGATCCCTGCTCAGGCCAACGAAGACCAGCACGCTGGTCGGCGACGCGTCGAAGGCCAAGGCGACCTTTGGGTTCGCGCCGAAAATCCGCCTGCCCGACCTCGTCAAGGCGATGGTCGAGGCGGACATGGCGCTGGAATCGGGACGAAACACCTGAGTGCAGCTCCCTCGCCCTCCGTGGACGACGCCCAACCCGAGGCGGCCAGCGGCGGATCGCCGATGCCCGAGCTAAAGAGCCGGGCCGGGTTCCTGCGTTACGTCGCCGGGCTGGTCGGCGTCTATGGTCCATTGGGGACGCTGCGGCTAGTACTCTACGAGTTGGTCTATGGTGTCCGTTTTGGGTTCGAGACGCTTGGGATGGTCAGCGGCGACGCGCTCGCGATCGACCGGAACCTCCAGGCGCACGCTCGGCCCTACCTACCGACGCCGTTTTACTTCGCTTGCCACGCCTTCCGGCATCTGCCGGCCGACGTTTCCGATTCCGCGTTTGTCGAGATGGGATGCGGCCTTGGCCGAGTGATGCTGTATGCGTCCGAGTTTCCCTTCCGCAAGCTGGTTGGCATCGAGGTCTCCGAGCCGCTGGCGGCAGCGGCTCGGCGCAACCTCGAGCGGTTCTACCGCAAATGGCGCCGGCGGTCACCGCCGTGGCAGGTAGTGTGTTGCGACGCCGCCGCTTTCGACGTGCCGGTGGAGTCAACGGTGTTCTATTTCGCCGATCCATTCGATGACACCGTGATGGCGCCGGTCATTGACAACATTGTCGCCACCGTCGTGAACGCACGGCGGCGAGCGTTCGTCATCTATGTCCACCCGGCGCACCCTGAAGTGCTGACCGACCGCGGTTTTCGGTTGGTAGCTTCGGAGATCGACATGAATAACCGCGGTTTCTCCATTTTTACCCAGGGCGGCGAGGACGACGCCACTGCGAATTTGGAGCGTAATCGTTGATGGACGTTGTCGAACATAAGACCTGTCGACTCTGCGGGTCCGCCGACTTGACGCAGATTCATTCCTTCGGGAACTTGTATGTCTCCAATTTTGTCGACGAGGCCGAGATCAAGAGCGGCATCAAGGCTCCGTTGGATTTGGTGGCATGCGAGAACTGCTCGCTGATCCAACTTCGTCACACGGCGCCGATGGAATTGATGTACGCTCGGCATTATTGGTACCGTTCCGGAGTCACCGATACTATGCGGATGGCGCTCACAGACGTGTCGCGCACCATCGAAATGATGGTGGTATTGAAACCGGGAGACGTGATCCTCGATATCGGCGCCAATGACGGGACGTTGTTGAGCACTTACGAAACAAAGGGCCTACAGAAAGTCGGTTGTGAACCCGCTGATAATTTGATCAGCTACCTTGAAGAAAACGTCGATCACGTGCTGCACAATTTCTGGAGCATCGAGAGCTATCGACGGCTGGGCCGGGAGAAAGGTTTCGGAAAGGCCAAGGTGATCACCGCGCTCGGCATGTTCTACGACCTCGAGGATCCGGGCAAGTTCATCGCGGATGCGGCGAAGGCGTTGACTGAGGATGGTATTTTCGTGGCTCAGCTGATGTGTCTTGCCTCGATGCTGGAAAAGAACGACCTCGGCAACATTTGCCACGAGCATCTCGAATACTACTCCCTCGATTCTCTGAAATATCTTTTTGAGAACAACGGCTTGGAAATGTTCAAGATCGAGGAAAACGAGGTCAACGGTGGTAGCTATCGTATATTCGCCCGCCACTACAAAGGCGCTGGGATGGAGTACGACGAGCACATCACTGTCGACGACGTCACCGCCTTTGTCCGAAGGATCGACGCCAACAAGAAAAAATGTGTCGATTTCATCGAGGCCGAGGTGGCGAAGGGAAAAACGGTGTATGTCTACGGGGCATCGACCAAGGGCAATACGATCCTGCAGTACTACGGGCTCGATTCATCGCTGATCACGGCAGCTTCGGAACGCAGCCCGGAAAAATGGGGGAAGTTCACTGTTGGCACCGGAATCCCGATCGTCTCTGAAGCGGACGCCCGTGCTGCCCAGCCGGACTACTTCTTGGTCCTCCCCTGGGCTTTCTTCGACGAGTTCTACGAGCGCGAACGCGCGTGGCGGGAAAAGGGCGGCACTTTCATCGTGCCGTTGAGCGAGTTCAGGATTGTCCACTGACACGTCCGTCCGCAACGTCCGGCACCGGCCGAGAACCTCGAAATGACCGATAAAGTCGCTCTGATCACAGGCATTACGGGCCAGGACGGCGCCTATCTGGCGGAGCTTTTGCTCAACAAGGGCTACGTCGTCCATGGTGCCAAACGACGATCCTCGTCATTCAATACGGGACGCGTCGACCACCTGTACCGGGACCCTCATCATCCCGACACGCGCATGTTCTTTCATTGGGGCGACATGACGGACGCCACCAATCTAATTCGCCTCGTGCAGACCACGCAGCCCACAGAAATCTACAACCTGGCCGCCCAGAGTCATGTTCACGTCAGCTTCGAGACTCCGGAATACACGGGCAACGCCGACGCCCTCGGCACCGTGCGCTTGCTGGAGGCGGTCCGCATCCTGGGCATGAAGGCCCGGGTGCGCTTTTATCAGGCGTCCACCTCCGAGATGTTCGGCAACACGCCCGAGAGCCCGCAGAACGAAGACACTCCCTTCCGGCCGAGCAGCCCCTATGCGGCGGCCAAGGTTTATGGCTACTGGGTGACGGTCAATTACCGGGAGGCCTATGGATTCTTCGCCTGCAATGGCATCCTGTTCAATCACGAAGGCCCGACCCGTGGCGAGACCTTCGTCACCCGCAAGATCACCCGCGGCGTTGCGGCTATCGAGCTGGGTCTTGAGGACAGGCTCTACCTCGGCAACTTGGACGCTGTGCGCGATTGGGGGCATGCCCGAGATTATGTGCAGGGCATGTGGCTGATGTTGCAGCAGCCGGAACCCGATGACTACGTGCTGGCCACCGGTGAGGGTCATTCTGTGCGCGAATTCGCGGAGCGCGCTTTCGCCGTGGCCGGCCGCACCATCGAATGGACCGGCACCGGGGTCAACGAGAAGGGCCTTGACACGCGCACCGGGCAGGTTCTGATCGAGGTCGACCCCACCTACTTCCGGCCCACCGAGGTTCACCGCCTGATTGGCGATGCCAGCAAAGCACGCCGAAAGCTCGGTTGGCGGCAACGCACGACGTTCGATGAGATCGTCCGCGAGATGGTCGCAACCGATCTGACCATCATGAAGCGGGAAATGACCCTTCCCCGTGAGAGGTCCTGAACATTGCCCGCCGCGTTCATCAACCCGAACTGGTTGCCCCGCGTCGTCCCGGGTACCCGCATACTTATCACCGGCGCTTCAGGTGGACTGGGAGGTGCACTGATCCGGATGTTGCTCGCCGATTCCGACTGCGTGATCGGCGCCCACGGTGCCAGCAAGGGCGCTGGCGTCAAGGACAAGCGGGTGATCCCGCTCCGCCGCACCTTCCGGAACGAAGCCGACTGCGTCAACCTGGTCGAGAATTTCGTGAAGAAAGCCGGCGGCATCGACGCGCTCGTGGTGCTATCTGGCGCCATCCACTTCAGCGGCCATTGGAACGACATGCCGGCTAAGGATTGGGAGCGCGACATCGCCGTTAACCTCAACCAGGCGTTCTATCTCGCCCGCGCCGCCATGCGCTTGATGAGGAAACAGAAGCGGGGCGGCCGCATCCTGCTCACCGGCACCGAATCGGCGCTGCACGGTGGCAGCCCAACCTCGTTTCCCTACGCCATCGCCAAGCGCGGCACCGAGTGCTTGGTCGAGGGCCTGGCGCGCGAAGGCGCGCCCCATCGCATCCTCGTCAACGGCGTGCGCCTCGGCTACATCAAGAGCGGCTTTCACG
>JACQSM010000034.1 GCA_016205965.1 Candidatus Uhrbacteria bacterium | reverse complement strand
GTCGTCGGCAAACCGTCCGCGTTTTCTTTCAAGGTCAAAGATCACATGGCCCTGGGCGAGGCTCTCGGCCTGATCGACAGCGAGCGCGCCGCCGAAGTGGCCGGCACTCGTTTCACCTATCTGCTGGGCGACCTGGTGCTGCTCCAATATGCCCTGGTGCGCCTGGCTTTTTCAGTCCTGACCGATAAGAGCGAGCTCGAAAAGGTGATCGCCAAAGCCGGCCTCAACGCTTCGGCCGCGGCTTTCGTGCCGGTCGTGCCGCCGCTCATGATCCGTCCCGAGGTCATGGAACGGATGGCGCGCCTCGAACCCCGCGACGAGCGTTATCATATCCCGAGCGACGACGTGTACCTGATCGGCAGCGCCGAGCACACTCTCGGGCCGCTGCACATGGATGACACGCTCAAAGAAGCCGAGCTGCCCAAGCGCTACGTCGCGTTCACGCCGGCGTTCAGGCGCGAGGCGGGCTCCTACGGCAAGGACACCCGCGGCATTCTCCGGGTCCATCAGTTCGACAAGATCGAAATGGAATCTTTTTCGCTGCCCGAGCAGTCGCGAGCCGAACAGGATCTCTTCGTCGCCATCCAGGAGCACCTGATGTCGAGCCTCGGAATTCCGTACCGCGTGGTCCAGGTTTGCACCGGCGACATGGGCGGCCCGGATTCCCGCCAGATCGACATCGAGGCTTGGATGCCCGGACAGGATCGCTACCGTGAGACGCATACGTCCGACCTCATGACCGACTATCAAGCGCGGCGCCTGAACACCCGCGTGCGCCGCGGCCAGGGCGGCACCGAGTTCGTGCACATGAACGACGCCACGGTGTTGGCGATCGGCCGCGTGCTCATCGCCATCATGGAAAACTACCAGCGCGAGGACGGCACTATCGCCATTCCGGACGTTCTGGTGCCGTTCATGGACGGCAAAAAGGTGATCGGATAACCCTATGAAAACCTGGGTCGAAATCTCGCGCGGCGCGCTCGGCGAGAACTTCGAGACCCTGCGCCGGATCGTCGGAAGGAAGAGCCTGATCATGGCGGCGGTCAAGGCGAACGCCTACGGCCACGGATTCGAAGCGGTCGTGCCGGTACTGCAGCGGCGTGTCGACTGGTTCGCGGTCGACTCGGTGCCTGAAGCCGACATCGTGGCCAGGCTGGCGCCGGCGATGCCGGTGCTGGTGCTAGGGTATGCCACCGACGAAGAGCTGGCTCGGGCGGTCAAAAAGGGCTACCGGTTGACGCTGTACAATGCGGCCGCGGCCAAGCGGCTTCTCCGGCTGGGCACTCCCTCGAGGCCGGCTCGCGTCCATCTCAAACTCGAAACCGGCACCTCGCGCCAGGGTATTTTTATTTCGGATCTGGCCGCCTTCGTCAAACCGCTCATCGGCAAGCGCCAGATACGGATAGAAGGCGCGTCGACTCATTTTGCCAATGTCGAGGATACGGCCGACCTTTCCTACGCCCGCCTGCAGCTTCGCAGGTTCGAGCAGGGGATGGCGATTCTGCGCCGCCTCGGCGTCGAACCGCCGCTGCCGCACGCGGCGGCGAGCGGCGCGGCCATGATTCTGCCCGAGGCCCGCTTCGGCATGGTTCGGACCGGCATCGCGCTCTACGGCCTGTGGCCGTCCGCAACCATACGGCAGGACGTCGAAAAACTCGGCCACAGGCTCCGTCCGGTCTTGGCCTGGAAGTGCCGCGTCGCCCAGGTGAAGCGCCTGCCCAAACGGACACCGGTGAGCTACGGGCTGACCGAGCGTCTGCGCCGCGATTCATTGATCGCGGTGCTGCCGGTCGGTTACTGGGACGGGCTGCCTCGCGCCCTGTCTTCGGTCGGCGAAGTGCTGGTGCGAGGGCATCGCGCCAAGATCATCGGCCGCATCTGCATGAACATGTGCATGATCGACGTCACCGATGCCGGCCAGGTCGAAGCGGGCGACGAGGTCGTCCTGATCGGCCGCCAGGGGAGCGAGGAGATGTCGGCCGACGAATTCGCCGCCAAACATGGTACAATCCACTATGAAGCGGTGACGCGCATCAATCCGACGATTCCTAGGATTGCGGTCCCGTGATTTTGCATATGTCCAGACTCCGTTTGGCGGTCATCTTCGGCGGCAGGTCGAGCGAACATGAAGTTTCTCTCAATTCGGCGGCTTCGGTTTTAGCCGCGCTGAACGGCAAAAAATACCATCTCATTCCCGTCGGCATCGCCAAGGACGGCCGCTGGTTCGTCGGCCCGGGCACGCGCGAGAAGCTCGCCAAGGGCAAGATGCCGGCGAAGGCCGACGAGCGCGTATTCTTCGGCCGCCCGCCCGGCCGCCTGTTTACCGTGTCCGGAAAACCGGCCGAGAAACTCGATGTCGTCCTGCCGTTGGTGCATGGCACGACCGGCGAAGACGGCGCTTTGCAGGGACTTTTCGAGCTGGCCGGCATTCCCTACGTCGGCAGCGGCATCCTCGGTTCGGCGCTCGGCCTCGATAAGGTGGCGCAGAAGTGCGTATTGTCGCGCGCCGGACTGCCGGTCGCCAGGTACGCGAGCTTCCGGGCATCGGATTGGCAGCGCCGAAAAAGCGGCCTGATCAACGAGATCGAGGCGCGCCTCGGGTATCCCTGCTTCGTCAAACCGGCGAATCTCGGTTCGTCGGTCGGCATCAGCAAAGCGCATCATCGCAACGAACTCGTCGCCGGCGTCCGTTCGGCGCTCGATCATGACGAGAAGGTTTTAGTCGAACGGGCCGTGCCGTCGGCCAGGGAGATCGAGTGCGGCGTGATCGGTAACGACGAGCCCCAGGCCTCGGTGCCGGGCGAAGTCGTGCCCGGCAATGAATTTTACGACTACGAGGCCAAGTACGTCGAAGGAAAATCACGCGTCATCGTTCCGGCCGAGGTGCCGGCGTCGCTGGCCGAGACGCTGCGGCAATACGCGCGCCGCGCCTTCCTGGCCCTCGACATCAAGGGTCTGGCCCGGGTCGATTTTCTGGTCAATGCCGAGACCAACGACGTCATTCTCAACGAAGTCAATACGATTCCAGGATTTACCAAGACCAGCATGTTTCCGAGGCTCTGGGCCGCTTCCGGCCTGCCGATGACCAAATTGCTCGACGAACTGGTCGATCTGGCGATGGAGCGGCGGATGGCGCTCAATGACCGGGCCAAGAAGGGGGGAAAGCGGCGATGAAAGGATCCTGGCGACAATCGCCGACCCGCCGCGTCGCCCGCGATTACGCGCGGCGCCGCTACGGTAATCCGCTGTTCGGCTCGCGAAGCAATCGCGAG
>JACQSM010000002.1 GCA_016205965.1 Candidatus Uhrbacteria bacterium | reverse complement strand
CGGCCACTACGGACTCGCTCGTTCTTAAGCCCCAGGTCACCACCACCACTGCCGCCTTCTCCGGCATCATCACCAGCGCCGACATCACGACCGCCAACAAGACCTGGACCTTCCCGGATGCGAACGGCATCGTCGTACTCGACACCGCCACCCAGACCCTTACCAACAAGACGCTGACCGCACCGGCTATTAATGGAGCAACGACCTTGAGTCTCGATGACACTGCTTCAGCGTTCAATTTGGGCCTGGTTTCGACCTCGAACACCGCGCTCACTGCTGACCACAACCTGGTCGTTGATGTCAATAATGGCGACCGGACGCTCGACATCGGCGGTAACGTCACAACGGCCAACAACTTCATCACCTCCGGCAATTTCTCCCTTACGTTGACGACCACCGGCACCACCGACGTGACCCTGCCGACCTCGGGCACGCTGCTCACGACTGCCAGCGCCGTTGATACGGCCTTGACTGGCACGACTGCCGCGACGTTCTCCTTTAAACCGGCGAGCACCGATTTCATTCTCGTGACTCCGGTCGCTAATGGCAGCACTGCCTTTACTGGTACGATTACGAGCGCCGATATCACGACTGCCAACAAGACCTGGACCTTCCCGGATGCCAGCGGCACCGTCACGTTGCTCGGCAACGCCTCGACCGGTTCCGGTTCCGTCGTCCTCGCCACCTCGCCGACGCTCGTGACCCCCGTTCTCGGCGTGGCCACAGCCACGACCATCAACAAGGTGGCGTTCACGGCCCCGGCAAGCGGCTCGACGCTCACGATCGCTGATGGCAAGACGCTGACGGCCAATGCCTCGTTGACCCTAGCCGGCACCGACAGCACCACCATCACTTTCCAGGGCACCGACACCTATGTCGGCCGAGCCACGACGGACACGCTCACCAACAAGTCGATCAGCCTCACTACCAACACGGTCACGGGAACGACTGCGGAATTCAATACCGCTCTTTCGGACAATGACTTCGCCACCCTTGCCGGCACCGAAACGCTTAGCGGCAAGACGCTCACCGCGCCGAAATTCGCCGATCTCGGATTCATCGCCGATGCCAGCGGCAATGAGCTGCTCATTCTCGACACGATCGCTTCGGCCACCAACCAGCTCACCCTGGCGAACGCCGCCAACGGCGGTAATCCGACCTTCACGGTGAGCGGCGACTCCGATGCCGATGTCGGTCTGAACTTCGTCATGAAGGGCGCTGATCCGCTGACCATCTCCTCGACCACGGCCACTACGGACTCGCTCGTTCTTAAGCCCCAGGTCACCACCACCACTGCCGCCTTCTCCGGCATCATCACCAGCGCCGACATCACGACCGCCAACAAGACCTGGACCTTCCCGGATCTTGACGGCACCGTCGCTCTTACCGCCAATAATCTGTCGGTGTTTGCTGCCACGTCTTCGGCTCAGCTCGCTGGTGTCCTCAACGATGAAACCGGATCCGGTCTCGCGGTGTTCGCCACCTCGCCGACCCTCGTCACCCCCGCTCTCGGCGTGGCAACAGCGACCTCGGTCGCCATTGGCGGCGGTACGGCAGTTACCAAAGTCACCGTTGGAAATCTTGCCGATGATAGTTCAGGATGGGTTCCTGATGGCACCGCTACGGATTTTACCATCACGGCTGATGCGGCCAGCGTTGGTGCGAATTCAGTCATCTCGGTTAGCCTTGGAGCAAATGCAACGGCGGCAGCATGCGGTGTCTATACTCGAACCGCAACGACGAGCTTTCAGGTTAAATGTTCAGCTGCCCCGGCAAATGCTGCCACCTTGCAGTACATGATTGTGAACTAAGCGTAGTCTAAAGCCTTAACATAAAAGACTACGCTTATGACTCACGCTTCAGCACAAGGCGTGCGGGTCGCGGGCTGGCGGCGGCTGAAAGTCAGCGCCGTCGGCTTGGGCATGGCCGCCCTGGGGCTGCTCATGTCGCCTGCAACCGCCCTCGCCGCCAACACCGACTACACCGCCGACACCAGCCTGGTCTTGAGCGGTTCGAGCATCACCCTGACCATCCTCTCCGGATCGAAGTCGAACACCCTGACCGTCAATTCGACGACGTTCACCGTCACCGTCGCGTCAGGCGACACCTTCACTGTCCGCTACCCAGGTCCGAATCCGGGCACGCTTGCCAACGACGGCGGCCTCTCCGGCTGCATTATCGTCGGGTCGAATAATGAAGTCGCTGTCACCAATGCCACGGTCACCTTTACGCCGAACACCTCGGCTTGTGTGGCCAGCAGCAGCGGAGGCGGCGGAGGCGGAGCCCCATCCTATTCGGCCACGGTCTCCCAACCTAACGGCGGAGGCTCGTTGAGCGCCGGCGCCGCCGCGTCGATCACCTGGTCGAGCAACGTGCCTTCGAACTACACCGTCAAGCTGTCGCTTTCGACCGACGGCGGTCTGACCTATCCGACAGTCATCGCCTCGCTCCCGAGCAACAACGGCAGCTACGCCTGGACCGTACCGACGATAGCGACGACGGCGACCGCCAGGGTCAAAGTTGAAATCATGAGCGGAGGCTCCTTAATCGCCTCCGATGCCAGCGACGCCAACTTCACGATCCAGGGCACGACGACCACTACGACGACGACAACGACGCCGACTGAAACTACGACGACCACCACGCCGACAACGACCACGACTCCGGCGCCGAAGACCGACAGCGCCAGCACCGGCGCCTACAACCCCGGCACCGCCCTGAACAACACGCCCGATATCAACACCGATCTCGGCCTGGCCGAGAAGGAGCCGCCGGCCGCGCCGCTCTGCACGGGAGGCGGCCTCATCAAGGCATCGAATCCGAGCGTGTACTTCTGCGGCCAGGACGGCCGGCGCTACGTCTTCCCCAACACCCACATCTTCAAGACCTGGTTCGCGGATTTCAGCAGCGTCGTCACCCTGACCGACGAGCAGCTCGGCAAGATCATGATCGGCGGCAACGTCACCTACAAGCCTGGTGTCCGCATGGTCAAGATCACCACCGACCCCAAGGTCTACGCCATCGCCCGCGGCGGCCTGCTGCGCTGGGTCACGACCCAGGAAGTCGCCATCAAGCTCTACGGCCCAGACTGGAACAAGAAGATCGACGACGTTCCGGATTCCTTCTTCTTCAGCTACCGCATCGGCGATCCGATCACCGACGGAGAGGGAACGGCCGAGTCGACCGCGTTGGTTTCGCCGGCTGCACCGGCATCAAAGCCAGCGTCCGTGAAGCCGGTCGCGACGAACAGCTCGTCTTGCAGCTCGCCCGTGACTTTCACCGAGTTCCTGGCCGTCGGCGCCTCGCATGAGCAGGTGGCGGCGCTCCAAGACCTTCTCAAGTGTCTCGGCATGCTGTCATCGACGCTCAATTCGACCGGCTATTTCGGCGAACTGACGGCCGATGCGGTCAAGAAGTTCCAGACCGCCAACGGCATCGATCCCAGGGGCTGGGTCGGCCCCAGCACCCGCGACGTACTCAACTCGAAGTATTGATCGCGTTCCTAAGCGCCAGCCAAAACCCCGCCTCTCCGGCGGGGTTTTGGTATTGTGGATAACCTCTATCCGTCGGGAAATTTGATTAAAAATTATCCTCCGCAACCATGGGAATTCCGTGCTACACTTCTCATGCTTAACCATTCAATCCTAAACTCTATGACTAAAGAGCAGGAACGTGCTGCATCCAGGGCCGCCTTTGAGCGCAGTTTCGATAGGCTCACGGCACATCGCCGAACATGATAATCGACGAAAAGGGGCGGAAGAAGCGGAACGCCATCTCGTTAGATAATGATTGTGGATAACTTGTCTTGTCGCTCTTGGTGGTTCATGATAATCACAGGCTGCATTAAAAAATAAAATCTCCATTCTATGCAGCATGAAGAACCGACGATGACGGATGTTCTCAATAGAATCGATGGTCTCCATCAGGCCATGGACACACGGTTTACTGGACTAGAGAAAGAGATCAAGGCGGGCTTCGAGGGTGTGGAGGAAGATTTCGCCGCCGTGAACGAAGAATTCAACGTCATCCGTGAAAAATTGGATACTCTTGACGGACGTCTCACCGGCGTCGAGACCCGTCTCACCGGCGTCGAGACCCGTCTCACCGGCGTCGAGTCAACCATGGTCGATAAACCATATCTTGACCGCGCCCTCGCCGACCTCAAGACCGATTTGACTGCGGATATGCGGCAGCAGGACAAGAAAACGAATCTCCTCATCGACGCGATCGAACGTAATAAAGTCATTTCGGCCAAAGAGGCGGGCGCAATCCGATCCGCTGGTCCGTTTTCATCTCTGCATCCTCGATAACTTATGCGTTTTCTTGCCCCGCTTCTCGTACTCATGCTTTTGGCGCCGATAGCGACTCGCGCCACCGTTCCCGGCGTTTTTCCGGGCGATCTCATCAAGCTCCAAAGCGACGGCGACAAAACGACCCATGAAGACGAGGCGGTCTATTATTTCGACCGCGATTGGTTCCGCCATCCTTTTCCGAACGCCAAGGTCTACAACAGCTGGTACAAGGATTTTTCCGGCATCAAAGAGCTGACCATGGAGCAGATGGCCGAGATAAAGCTCGGCGCGCCGATCGCTTATCGGCCCGGAACGCGCCTGATCAAGATTCCGTCGGTTCCCAAAGTTTATGCGCTCGAACCGGGCGGCGTTTTGCGCTGGCTCGAGACCGAGGCCGTAGCTAAGGGTCTTTTCGGCGATGATTGGGCCAAGCGCGTCGACGACGTTTCCGAGTCCCTCTTCACTTCCTACAAGGAAGGCGCGCCGCTGACGGCCCGGGTTTTACCGACCGGCTCCATCGTGCGGCGGGCCTCCGACGACTCGCTCTATTTCATCGAAGGCTATTTCAAGCGGCATCTTTCGCCGGCGGTAGCCGAGTCTATCAGGGTGCAGGAGAAGTTCGTGCTCCGGTCATCTTCGGACCTCGCCGACTATCCCGACAGGGCCGACGTCGTCGCCAACGACCTGAACTTCACCGACGCGGCCGAGATCTGGCACATCGATATTCCCGGGCCGCCGCTCATCGACTTTCCGGTCTCGCTGCGTTCGGTCGAGCGCGGCAAGGAGCAGGGGATCACGGCTTTCCGCGTTTCGAGCGCCCCCGCGATCATCATCCGCGAGCTCCGGGTCCGGTTGACCGGCGAGCTTTGGAAAAACGGCCAGCCGATGCTCACGGACCTCAAGTTCGTCGATGTCGCCGGCCAGAACATGTTCGGCATCAAGCAGCTCGAAACGTCCGGCGCTTCTTCTGAAACGATGATCTTCTCCGGCGCCTACACCATGCTGCCGAACACCGTCAGCGTCATCGAACTCCGGGCGACGCCGTCGATGTCGATGACGCCCGGCGCCAAGATCAGCATCGTCATCGAGCGCGACACCCTCAAAATGGGCGAGGGCTTGAGCGACGCCAAGATCACCGACTTCTACCCGCGCAGCGCCTTTCCGGTCACTGATCTTCAGGTTAAATAGGCCGCCTGCCGGCATAAAAACCATGCGCCGCTTTTTCGCCGCCATCGCCCTCGTTGCCGCGTTTATCGTCCCGGCCGCGGCCCAGGCGGCGCCGACGCCGGGCAGCCTCATCAAGCTCGTCGACGACCATAATCCGGCGACCACCGCCGACAGTGCCGTCTATTATTTCGGCGGCGACGGCAAGCGCTACGTTTTTCCGAACCAGGGCGTCTATAAAACCTGGTACGCGGATTTTTCCGGCATCGCTTCGGTCACGGCTGCTGAAATGGCGGCCGTTCCGATCGGCGGCAATATCCGCTATCGGCCCGGCACCCGCCTGGTGAAGATCATCTCGGTACCCAAGGTGTATGCCGTCGAACCCGGCGGCGTCCTGCGCTGGATCACGAGCGAAGAGGCGGCCAAGGCTCTCTATGGCAACGATTGGGCCAAGCGCGTCAGCGACGTGCCCGATACGCAATTCATCGACTACGTCGAAGGCGCGCCGCTGGCCTCGGCGGTATACCCGGCCGGGGCGGTCGTCCGCCGCGCCGGTGACGGAGTCTTGTTCCGAATCGAGGGCATGATCAAGCGGCGCCTGACCGCCGAGGCCAAGAGCGCCCTGCGGATCCGCGACGAGTTCGCGCTGTCAGCCGCCGACCTCTCGGCCTATGCCGACGGCCCAGACCTGACCGCCGCCGACACCGGCATTGCCGACGTTTCAGAAAAAAATGCCCCCTCGTCAGTGACGCCGCCGACGCTGTCCCTGCAAACGCCCGCGACCCACGCGTTATTAGGCAACGACAACGTGTTAGGCGAGCTGCACGTCGTCTCCGGCAAGCCGGTAGTCATCCGCAAAGTCGCCGTGAAGATTCAGGCCACGACCGGCGCGGTCTCGGCCGGCACCTCCGACATCGACGCCGGTGGATTGGTCTTCAACAACACCGCCCGGGCCAACATGACCCGCATCCGTTTCGTCGATGCGGCCGGCGCCGAGCCGCTCGGGCGCGGCCAGCTCGAGGCGGTCATTGAAAAAGACCAGGAGCAGACGATCACTTTCGTCGGCAACGTCAACGTTCCGGCCAACACCGACGCCGTCCTGTATTTCAAAGCCGAGATCTACGGCGATGTCCCGCCCGATGAAGGCTACGCCATCACCGTCGTCCGCTCCGGCGTCGAAGTCATCGACGCCGGCACCGGCAAACCGGCCGACTTTTTTCCGGCCGCGGATCTGGCCGGCCCGACCATCAGTACCGTCAAATCAGCCTTCGAGGTGAGCGGCGGCGGCACGCCCGGCAACGTCGTCTACATCCTCGGCGCGGCGGCCGTGCCGATCTCGAGCTTCACCCTCAAGGCCACGGATACGTCGACCAATTATGTCGAGCAGGTCACGGTTCAGGGCTACCTCGACGAGCAGGAAGGGGTAGCCGGCTTCCTGCCGGGCGGCGACGCCGATAACGGCACCGAGACGCGCCTGCGCGACATCGTCCCGACCGTCTGGCTATACGACATCGGCGGCAAACTCTTGGCCGGACCGGCCGGCGTCGGCTTCGACGGCAAGGCGGTCTTCAGCAACGTCCATTTTGCCGTCGCGCCCGGCGCCGGGGCGGGTCTGGTGGTGCGCGGCGACATCCGCCTGGCGGCCGACCTCGAGAACAATCCGGACCGCGTCGCCTTCGACATTGAGGACGCCGCCGCCGACGTCATCGTCAAGAACGCCGCCGGCATCCGCCTGACCACCGTCGGGATTCATCCCAACGGCGGCACTGCGCCACCTTTCAGCGTTACCGTAAAAAAGACGGGCACCGCGGCGCTCGTGTGGAGCGGCAATGGCGGCAACGTCGTGGCCGGACGCGAAGTCCTGCTCGGCACCCTATCCATCGATACCAAAGACGATACCTTCAGCCTGCGCACTTTCAGCGTCCGTTTGGGTTCGGACGCGCCGGCGGTCAGCTCGGTTCGGATCGACTCCGCGGCGGCGCCGGGCTCTCTGTCGGCGCGAGCCGAGTTCTTCGGCCGCGTCGCCACCCTCACCGGCTTCAGCCTGGCGCTGCCCAAGGACAAGAAAACCGAGGTCAGCGTTTATGGCACGCTGCGTTCAAAGGATGCCGGTGCCGTTTATGCCGAATCCGTCGCCGTCAGTCTGGCATCGACCGCGGCTTTTCAGATGGTTTCGTCGGCCGGGACGGTCATCGATGAAACCAAGCTCGGAAGCGCCGCTTTTCCGATCAGTTCCAATACCGCCAGCTCCTGGGAAGTGCATTTTTCGAAGTTGACGGTCGCGAAAACGACCGATTCGCCAACCCAAGCCTACCGCGGCGTCGGCGCCGACGTGCTTCGATTCACCATGAAAGCCGAACCCGAAGGCGCCGTGCGGGTGAAGAAGATCACCTTCAAGGTGAAACCCGGAGATGCCGGCATTGCCGGTACCGGCAATGATTCGCTTGAGCGCTGGGCCGACCTCAACGGCGATTTCAACGATGACGACCTGGTTTCCGATCTGGCGTTGGTGTGCGGTTCGACCCGGACGGTCATCGGCGAGGGCTCGAGCGCCCGGCTCCGTTACGGCGTCGTCAAAAACGGCGTCAAAGACGCCACGCCGCAGGGGATCGAGTCGGCCGCCGGCGATTACGCGCTGATCGAGTATGAGTTCGAGGATGGCAATGAGTACCTGATCGGCGCCGGCGGTACGCAGACCTTCGTCTTCGGCTTGGACACCTCCCAGTTCGTCCCCGGGTCCTACGGCCTCGTCGTCGATATCCTCGCCGATTCGAATTTCATCTGGACCGACATTCCGTCGGGCGCTTATCCGCAGCTCTCCGGCACGCAGGCTTCAGGTCTGCCGGTAACGACGTCGATTTCCATGCAATGAGCGTGAGCTGTGCATAACTTTACTTGTGGATAAGTCGCAAAACGTGATATACTACCATAAAGAGCAGCACCTGAACAAATAATGCTATGGAAATCCAGCCTCCCGACAATTCGAACGGCGACGATGGCGGCCTGTTCTTCGATGGGAGCGGTCCTTTTTTGGGCGGGGGCGACGGCGGCCCGCCGCCGGCCGACGCCATCTTCGCTTCTTTCCAGGCCGATGACGACGACAAGCCTGAACCCGAGACGCCGGATGATCCCTCGTTGACGGTCGGTCTCAAGTTCTTCGGGGATATGAAAAATTTAGGCGGTTAGGCAGATAGAAAAGGAGGACGGCCTGAAGCAGATCCCGGACCCAGGTCCGGGATCAGTCCTCTTGATTATTCATAAATATCAGGAGGCTGGCCTTTAGGCCAGCCTACATGTTACGATGCCTGCACTTCAAACGTATGCAAGCCAATTCCCCGCTTAAAGTCGCGGTCATGGGCGTCGGTTGGGTCGGCAGCGCCGTGGCTAATTATTTCACCGAGCGCGGTCTTGAGCCGGTGCTTTTCGATCCGCCGAAAAAGCTCGGCAGTCCGAAAGATTTGGAGCGGGCCGACGTCATGTTCATGTGCGTGCCGACGCCCTATGACGAGGCTGCCGGCGGCTTCGATCTCGCCTATATAAAGAGAGCGATCGAGGTCATTCCGGGCAACAAGATCATCGTCATCAAATCGACCGTTCTTCCGGGCACGACCGAAAAGCTCCAGAATCAATATCCGCGGCATCGCTTCCTCTTCAACCCCGAATTCCTGCGCCAGGTCTCGGCCGACGCCGACTTCCGCAATCCCGAACGTCAGATCATCGGCACCACCGCCGCCAGCGCCGATCTCGCCGAACAGGTCCTGGCATTGCTGCCGCCGGCGCCCTTCACCCGGGTGATCGCCGCGACCGAAGCCGAGACCGTCAAATATTTCGGCAACTGTTTCCTGGCGCTCAAGGTCGTCTTTGCCAATCAGGTCTTCGATCTCTGCCGCCGGCTCGGCATCGATTATGACACCGTCCGCGCCAGCGCGGCCGCCGATTCCCGCATCGGCTCCAGCCACCTCAAGATCGCTCCCGACGGTTATCGCGGCTACGGCGGCGGCTGCTTCCCCAAAGACATGAAAGCGTTCATCCAGCTCGGCGATCTCGCCGGCGTCGACCTCGCGCTGCTCAAGACCTGCGAGCGTCTCAATGCCGAGCTGGTCAAAATCGGGGAACCGAAAAAAGCCGTCGCCGCAGGTTGAGTCCAGAACCCGCCTATGAGGCGATTCACATCGGTACGAAAAACGGCCATTGCCATTTGCGCCGCCGCTGCGGCATTTTTTCCGTTTGCAGCCGGCGCCGCCGGCCGCATCCCCAACGACCCCTATTTTTCCGGCCTCTGGTATCTCGGCCGCATCGGCGCGCCCGAGGCCTGGCAGCGCACCCTCGGCTATGAAGGCGTGCCCATCGCCATCATCGACAGCGGCGTCGACATCGACCATCCCGACCTGCGCGACAATATTTGGCGCAACACCGGCGAGATCGGCGGCGACGACATCGACAACGACCGCAACGGTTACGTCGATGACATCCACGGCTGGGACTTCGTCGATAACGACAGCGACCCGCGGCCCTCGGCCTCGGGCGCGTACTCGGTGCTCGGCATGAATCACGGCACCATCGGCGCCGGCGTGGCCGCGGCCAAGGGCGACAACGGCCAGGGCATCGTCGGCGTCACCTGGCAGAGCGCCATCATGCCGATCCGGGCCCTCGATTCCGACGGGGCGGGGGAGACGTATCGCGTCGTCCAGGCGGTCGAGTACGCGGTTAAAAACGGCGCCAAGGTGATCTCCTTGAGCTTCGCCGGCGCGACCGAAAGCGACCTGCTCAAGATCGCCCTGCGGCGGGCGTATGATGCCGGCGTCTTCGTGGTGGCGGCCGCCGGCAACGCCGACGAGGGTTCCGATGCCAACGACCTCGACCGGAACCCGCTGTTTCCGATCTGCCTTGACCGCGACAGCGACGAAAACTTCATCTTCGGCGTCGCCGCCACCGACGAGGCCGACCATCGGGCGCGCTTCTCCAACTACGGCGCCGGCTGCGTCGATATCAGCGCTCCCGGAACCAAGATCGTCTCGACCCAGCTCTACCGGCCGGGCAGCGACGACTTCAAATCGCCGTACGGAGGCTTCTACAACGGCACCTCGGTCTCGGCGCCGATGGTCGCCGGCGTGGTCGCCCTCATCAAATCGATCAACAAGAACCTGACGCCCAAGCAGATCGCCAACTTCATCATCTCGACGAGCGACCGCATCGACGACATCAACCCGGGCCTCTTCGGCAAACTGGGCCGCGGCCGCATCAACGCCTTTCGCGCGGTCGAAGCCGCGGCCGCCGGCGGCAGGGAAACGCTCGTGCCGGTGACGCCGACGGCATCGCTCTTGCCGCCATCGTCGCGCCGCCTGATCGTCGCCGCTCCGGGACGCGGCCGCGAACCCGAAATCCGCTTCTTCACCGAGGACGGCCTGTACGTGCGCGGCTTCATGGCTTTCGATAGCGGCTTCAGGGGCGGCGTTTCATTGGCCGTGGCCAACTTCGACGGCAGCGCCAAGCAGACAGTCGTCGCCTCGGCCCTGGCCGGAGGCGCGCCGCAGATACGCATCTTCGACGTCAACACCCGCGCCATCGGCGGCTTCTTCGCTTTCGATCAGAATTTCCGCGGCGGCGTCAGCGTCGCCGTCGGCGACCTCGACGGCGACGGCAAAGATGAGATCATCGCCGGCGCCGGACCTGGCGGCGGCCCCCACGTCCGCGTCTTCCGTCCCGACGGCACGCCGATCGGCGGCTTCTTCGCCTACGATAAAAAATTCCGCGGCGGCGTCGTCGTTTCGGCCGTCGATGCCGACGGCGACGGCATCGCCGAAATCGGCGTCGCTCCCGCCTCCGGCGGCGCGCCGACCCGCGTCTTTACCTTGCGAGGCGCCTTGGTGCGCGAAACGCCGGCAGCCAGGCCCGCTCCGGTCGAGTTTCGCGTGACCGGCAAGAGTTCGCCGGCGCTGACGGTCGTCGGCGCGGCGACCATGATCAACGTCGCCGGTCCGCGGTCGTCCCTGTCCTTCCCGCCGTACGGAAACGCCTTCAGGGGCGGCGTCCGGGTCGGATTGATCGATGTCAGGCTATAATGTTCCCATGACCTCGTTTTCGGAAAACGGCGCCGTGCGGCAATTCGTCCGTTTCGGCGTCGTCGGCGCCATCAACACCGTCCTCGATCTCGGCGTGTACGTGGCTTTGACGCGCCACGTCGTTTTCTGGGCCGATCACCGGGTCGGCGCCGCCACCGTTTCCTTCACGGCCGCGGTCATTTCGAGCTTCATCCTGAACACGCGCTGGACGTTTCGGCGCGATTTCCGGGGCTGGCCCGAGCGCGGGGTCAAGTTTTTCCTGGTCGCGGTCGTCGGCCTGGCCATCAACGCCTTTGTTTTTCATCTCGGTTTGACCGCAGGATTTCACGATATTATAGCCAAAATAATAGCCACTATCGTCGTCATTGCCTGGAATTTTACGCTCCAGAGACAGTGGACCTTCCGCGTTTGATTGTGCGGGGGAGTGATGATAAAGTATCAAAGTAAGAATACGGCATCAGTTATTTATGCCCGCACCACTTTTCGAAAAAAAGAACGTCATCGTCACCGGCGGCGCCGGATTCATCGGATCGCTCTTGTGCGAGAAGCTGCTCAAGGACTGCCGAGTGATCTGCATCGACAACCTGGTCACCTCCGGCTTGTCCAACATCGAGCATCTGCTCAAGAATTCGGACTTCGAATTCCTCCGGGCCGACATCAACGAGCCGCTCAACCTCGAAGCCTTTCCCGAGCTTGAGCAGTTCCAGGTGAAAGTCCAGGGCATCCAGGAGATTTACAACCTCGCTTGTCCGACGTCGGCCAAGAAGTTCGACCAGTTCAAGATTCAGACGCTTCTGGCGAACGGGGTCGGCATGCGCAACCTGCTCGACCTGGCCGTCAAATACAAAGCCAAGTTTTTTCAGGCTTCGACCTCGGTGATCTATGGTCCGCGACCGGCCGACGGCCACTATTTCAAAGAAGAAGAGTTCGGCCATTACAATCATCTCGAGCCGCGCAGCTGCTATGACGAAGGCAAGCGCTGGGCCGAGACGATGTGCTTGACCTACAAGGACGTCTACAACCTCGACGTCCGCATCGCCCGCATTTTCCGCACCTACGGCCCGCGCATGCCGCTTTACGACGGCCACATGATTCCGGAGTTCATCATCGATGCCGGCGAAGGCAAGGAATTGTCGATCTACGGCGACGAGAGCTTCAGCACCTCGCTCATCTACGTCAGTGACGTCGTCGACGGCATCATGCGGCTGATGTCATTGCCGCAGGACATCGGGCCGGTCAACCTCGGCAGCGACCAGGATATCCGCCTCGCCGCCGTCGCCGAACAGATCAAGAAGCTGGTCAATTCGGCCTCGCCGGTCGTTTTCAAGCCGCCGCTGCTCTTCATGACGCAGCTCGGACTGCCCGACCTGACCAAGGCCAAGGACCAGCTCGGCTGGATTCCGCTGGTCACTCTCGACCAAGGTCTCAAGAAGTCGATCGAATACACCGTCGCTCATAAGGGCCTGATCAGGCCGGGCATGTAAACGTTATGCGCCGCGTCGTCGTCGTTCCCGCCTACAACGAAGAGCGAACGGTCGGGGACGTCGTCCGATCCCTGATTCGGTTTGCCGATCGCGTCATCGTCGTCGATGACGGCTCGACCGACGGCAGCGCGGCCTTGGCCGCCGCCGCCGGGGCCGACGTCGTTTCGCATCTCATGAACCGCGGCTTGGGCGCGGCCCTGGGCACCGGCATCTCCGCCGCCTTGGCCGACAATGCCGACATCATCGTGACCTTCGACGCCGACGGCCAGCACCGGGCCGAGGACGTCGCCCGGCTGGTGGCGCCGCTCGAAGCGGGCGCCGCCGACGCCGCCATCGGCTGCCGCACCCTCGAACGCAACGGCATGCCGGTCTCGCGCCGAACCGCCAACTGGATCGGCAACGCCCTGACCGCCGCTCTCTTCGGCACCTGGGTGTCGGATAGCCAATCGGGGCTGCGCGCCTTCACTCGGGCCGCGGCCGAGCGCCTCGATCTGACGACCGACCGCATGGAAGTGTCGTCCGAAATCATCCGCGAAGTCGGCCGTCTCGGGCTGCGCTTGGCCGAAGTTTCGATCCGCCCCATTTATACCGATTACTCGCTTTCCAAAGGGCAGGGCTTCGTCGTCGGTCTCAAAACCGCCGGCCGCCTGGTCGTCAAAAGAGTGCTGCAAAAATGAGCAATCATCCGATCCAATTTTTCATCTTGGCGTTCGTCGGCTTCGCGGTTTCGCGGGTGGTTTCGCGCTACCGCGAAGGCAAGCTGCAGACCGCGCCCATGATCGGCTGGGCGGCGTTTTGGCTCGCGACCGGCGTCGTCAGCCTGTTGCCGCAAGTGGCGACGGTCTTCGCCCGGATCGTCGGCGTCGGCCGCGGCGTCGATGCTGTCATGTACGTCGCCATCCTTGGTCTGTTCTACGGCCTCTTTCGGATGTTCGTCCGCGTCGAACAGCTCGAGCATCAGCTCACCTTGATCGTTCGGGCCATGGCCTTGAAAGACCGAGCCGGGCGGAGTAAGCAGGAACCAACCGCGCCCGATGCCGGCGCCCCGATCAAAGCCTATGCCGAACAAGAAAGTCGCGGTCATCATCGTGTCCTATAACGCCGACCGGTTCATCGCCGACTGCTTCGGCAGCCTCGGCCGGGCCAACCATGAGGGCATCGATCTTCAGACCATCGTCATCGACAACGCCTCCAAGGACGGCACCGTCGAGCGGATTCGCCGCGAGTACCCGTGGGCCACGGTCGTGGCCAATCCCAACAACGACGGCTTCG
Source organism: Candidatus Uhrbacteria bacterium (assembly GCA_016205965.1). GTDB lineage: Bacteria > Patescibacteriota > Patescibacteriia > SG8-24 > SG8-24 > JACQSM01. The sequence goes on along the minus strand of JACQSM010000002.1, from coordinate 6,294 downwards.
CCGGCGGCAACAACATCGGCATGCGCCTGGCTTTCGAACACGGCGCCGACTACGTGTATCTGCTCAACCACGACACCGAAGTGACGCCCGGCTTTTTGATCGAGGCGGTCCGGGCGATGGAAGCCGATCCGGCGATCGGCGCCGCTCAATCGCTGCTGCTGCTTTCGCCCGAAAAAGAGAAGGTCAACTCGACCGGCAACGCCCTGCACTTTCTGGGGCTCGGCTATTGCATGGACTATCGCCGTCCGGCGTCCGCCGTCGATTGCCAATCGGTCCGCGAGATCGCCTACGCTTCGGGCGCCGGCGTCATCTACCGGGTCGCCGCCCTGCGCCAGGTCGGCCTCTTCGACGAGGATTTTTTCATGTATCACGAGGACCTCGATCTGTGCTGGCGCATGCGCCTGGCCGGCTGGAAAAACGTCATCGCTCCGCGTTCGGTCGTGTATCACAAATACGAATTTTCGAAGAGCATCGCCAAGTACTATTTCATGGAGCGCAACCGCTACATCGTCCTGCTGAAGAACATGCAGTGGCGGACGCTGGCGGTGCTGGCGCCTTTTCTGGCGGCCAGCGAGGTCGCCCTGTTCGTCGCCTCGGTCGGCGGCGGCTGGTGGCGCCAGAAAATCAAAGTCTATCGGCATTTTTTGACGGCCAAGGCCTGGCGGCGGATCTTCGAAGAACGGCGCCGGGTCGCGGCCTTCCGAAAGATCGGTGACCGCGAAGCCACCCGCCTGTTCACCCCGACCATCGCTTTCCAAGACGTCACCGGCCCCTTCACGCAGTACGTAGCCAACCCGCTCATGACCGCAACCTGGGCGCTGGTGCGCCGCTTGTATGCCTAAGTCTCTGGCGGCCGTTATCACGCCGGTTTTTCCGCCGTACCGCGGCGGCATGGGCGTCTTGGCCGAGCTCGACGCCCGCCAGCTGGCGGCCGCCGGCCGCGAAGTCCATGTGTATGCGCCCTCGCGGCCGGCCGGCGCCCTTGGAAGGGCCGGGGTTACCGCCGGGGCGCCTTTTTCGGTTCGTCCGCTGACGCCGCTGTTCCGCTATGGCAACGCCGCCGTCGTGCCATCATTGCGCGAAATCGTCCGGCGCTATCCGCTCGTCGTGCTGCACTATCCGTTTTACGGCGGGGCCGAGTTCGCCGCCCTGGCCGAGCGCCCGCATGGCACCAAGCTGCTGCTGGCGTATCACATGGATACCGTCGGCCGCGGCCTGCTCGGCGCCGTTTTTCGGGCCCATGCGGCGACGGTGATGCCCTCGATTTTGCGCGCCGCCGACCGCATCTTGGTGACCAGCCGCGATTACGCCGCCTCATCGGCCCTGGCCGGCGTCGCCGGCTTCGAGCGCTACGTCCGCGAGCTGGCCCCGGCCGTCGACGCCGTTCGTTTCGCGCCCGGACCGCGGCCGGCCGACCTGGCCGACCGCCTGGGCATCGGCCACGGCGACAAGGTCGCTTTGATGGTCGGCGGGCTCGATCGCGCCCACTACTTCAAGGGCGTGCCGTTGTTTTTGCGGGCCCTGGCGACGCGATCTCTGGACGGCGTGAAAGGGATCATCGTCGGCAACGGCGACCTCCGTCCTTCCTATGAAAAATCGGCGGCCGATCTCGGTTTGGCCGATCGCGTTCGTTTCGCCGGTTCGGTCGAGCCGGCCGAGCTGGCCCGTTATTACCGTTTGGCCGATGTCTTCGTTTTTCCTTCGGTCGATCGCTCCGAGGCTTTCGGTTTGGCCGCGCTCGAGGCTCTGGCTTCGGGCGTTCCCGCGGTCGCTTCGTCTTTGCCCGGCGTCCGCACCATCGTCCGCGACGGCGTCACCGGGCGCTTGGCGGTGCCGGGCTCGGTCTCTTCGTTGACGGCGCGATTGTCGGACATGCTGGCCGACGACGCCGAGCGGCGCCGAATGGGGGAGCGAGCCCGAGTCATGGTCGAACGCGAGTACGCCGAGCCGGCGCGGCTGGCCCGCTGGCAGGAACTTTTGGCCGAACTCGGAGTATGAAGATCGCCTACCTTTCAAATTTGTATGGCTCAACGGCCCGAGGCGGCGCCGAACGGGTCGTCGCCCTCGAGGCCGAGGCCATGGCCGCCGCCGGCCACGACGTCATGGTCGCCTCTTTGTCGCATGCCGGAGCGCCGTTGTTCGAATCCGGCGCGATCCGCGTTTACCGTTATGCGGCGCCGAATCTCTATGCCTATCCCGATGGGCACGGACGTGCCTGGACGACGCGCATGCTCTGGCATGCGGCCGATACCTGGAACGGTCCGAGCGCCCGCCTGTGTCGCTCGCTGTTGGCGCACGAGAAGCCCGATGTCGTCCATACGCATAATCTGATGGGCCTCGGCTTCAGCATCCCGACGATGATCCGCGGTCTGGGCTTGCGCCACGTCCACACCGTCCATGACGTCCAGCTTTTGCATCCGTCCGGTTTGCTGGCGCCCGACTTCGAGAAGCGCGTCGGCCTCGGTCAGCGCGTCTATATCGACATCATGCGCCGGCGTCTGGGTTCGCCCGAGACGGTCGTTTTCCCTTCGCGGTATCTGCTGGAGCTGCATGATCGTTTCGGCTTCTTTTCGGACTCGGAGAAGGTCGTCGTGCCGACGCCGACGCCGGCGGTTTCTTTGCGGGCCCGGGCGCTGCCGTCGCGGCCGGCGTTTCTGTTCGCCGGCCAGCTCGAAGAGCACAAAGGCGCGCGGTTTCTTTTGGATGCTTGGTCGCGCTGGCCGGGTGCGGCTTCCTCGAGCCTTACTCTCATCGGCTCCGGATCGCTGTCGGAGGAGATCGCCGCCAGGGCCGGTCGGTCGGCCAATGTCGAGTTCGCCGGCGCCGGCGACCGTGACGGCGTGCTCGCGGCCATGGATCGCGCGGCCTTCACCGTCGTGCCGTCCTTGGTCATCGAAAATTCGCCCGCGGTCATCGCCGAGAGCTTCAGTCGCGGAACCCCGGTCGTGGCCGCCAATGTCGGCGGCATCCCCGAAAGGGTCGTCGAAAACGAAACCGGCTTTTTATTCGAGCCCGGCGATGCCGCCTCGTTCGCCGCGGCCTTGGACCGCGCCGCCGCCTCCTTGCCCGACTGGCGGAAACTTTTTGAACATTGCTGCCGGGCTGCGGCGAAATCGACGCCGGGCGCGCATATCGAAACGTTGGAGCGCATCTATAAAAAATCGCCCATCGAATGACGGGCGATCGGAATTTCAGTGCACCATGACGGCGCTGGGCGCGCGGACCACGACCCAGTGGCCGGCGAGCGCGTTCTCTTCGCCGATGGGGATCCACAGATCCAGGTTGCTCGCCGTCGGCTCGAGATCGGCGACCGCGGTTTCGTCGCCGGCGAAGGCGGCGGCGTACAGATGGAACAGGATCGTGAGCAGGTTCTCGCCCGGCGTGTTGCGCGGGGCCGCTTCGGGATCGTCCCAGTAGGTGAACTTGAACGGGTCGCCGACGTCGCGCTTCAGCCTGGCCCAGATGCCGTCGCGGATTTCTCCCCAGCCGCCGGAGCCGTAGATCTCGATGCCGCGATGCTTGATGGCCGGCCAGCGCCGCTCGTTCAGGCGGTAGGCGAAACTGCGCATGTAATCGACGCGTCGGCCGTAGACCAGGCTGGCCGTTCCCTCCGAAAAGGGCGCCGGCACCTGCAGCAGGTCGATTGCCGCGACCTCGCCGACGCCGGCCCGGCTGATGGCGGCCGCGGCCTCGTTGGCCTGGAAGCGGAGCTGCCGGAGCTGTTCGTAGCAGCCGGTTCGGGCCAGGGCCAGGATCGGCGTCGTGATTTCGACGGTCCGGGTGAGCAGCGGTTGCGATGCGGCATGACCGAGCAAAAAAGACGTCAGCGTTTCCATCGTCGCCTCCTTGAAAGGACGTTTATCTGACGTAACCGTAAAATCGCGATTCCGTCAAGGCTGGCGGACGTATTTGAATATGAAATCCTTGGCGTCGACGTTCCAGTTTTTTTGCGAGCGCGCCCGGGCGGTGGCGATGATCGCGCCGGCTCGCCACCAATAGTCGTTGACCACGTAATAGACGGTGTCGACGCCGGTCATGCCCATGACCCGGCGGGCGACGGCGGCCGATCCGCCGGTGGCATTCATGTCTTCGAATTGCCGATAAAGTTCGTCGCCGGTCGGCACCGGGTAGAAGAAAAATGAGCCGGGAATGGCCGGATCGCGGGACGAGAAATAGCGCTTGAAACCGAGCGTCCGGATGGCGGCGGCCGAGACCGATTGATTCGCCAGGACGACGTAAGGTTCGCCGCCGGCGTCCTCATCGATGATCGCCACCGCCTTGAGGTCGGCGCCGCTCGTCGACCAGCCGTGGCTGGTGTCGTAGGCGTCGCGCCGCGGGTAGGCGATGTAGAGCGAAGAGGTCAGCAGCGCGGCCGCCAGCACCGAAGCGCCGGCGCGCAGTCCAGGAGTTCCGCGCTCGAGCCGACGCAGCGCCAGGCCGGCGGCATACAGCGCCGGCGCCGCCATCAGCAGGACCGAGAGATCGAACATGCGGTCGGCGTAGTTCGAGCGTTCATAGCTGATCAGGAACGGAAAGCGCACCACCGTCTTGAGCAGCAGGAAGTTCGAGAAGAACATGATGAACCCGGAGCCGTAGATCAGCGCCGTCTTGCCTTTGTGGCGCAGCAGCCATAGGCCGGCCAGGGCCGCGCCCAGGACGGCCCCTTCGCGGATATTCATCCAGCCGTAGGCGAAATCGAGGACGGCGTCGAAACGCTTGGCGATCGATTGTCCGGTGAAGATCGCCTCGATCGTCGCCGCGACCGGCGTCCGCAGCAACTGCTGGTTGAGCGTCACTTGATGCTGCGAGACCCACGAGTTCAGCACGAACAGCGTCGGAATCGCCAGCGAACCGATGACGACGATCTCGGCCAGCACCAGCTTGCGACCGAATTCGCGGGCGCCGCCGGTCGGCTCGTACGACGTCAAATAGGTCAGGGCGACGATGAAGATGAACAGGGGAATGCCGGTCAGCGGATGGATCGCGGCCGTCGCCGCTGCCAGTACGAACAGTCCGGCGCGCGGAAAGGCGGCGCCGCGCGTAGTGCCGACGGATGCCGGCAGCGCCAGGAGCACGGTCGTCAAGGCGATGACGTTGGCGAAGCCCTGGGGCGTCGTGGCGATGAAAGGCGACAGCGGCAGCAAACCGAGCAGAAGCGCCGCGGCCAAAGCGATCCGCGTCGGCCAGCCGAAGGCGCGGCGCAGAGCCCAGACCGCGGCGAGCAGCGGAATGGCGAAGGAGATCGGCACCAGATAGCGATCGATCGCGGCGACGTCCAGGCCGGTCATCTTCGCTGTCATGATGACGAGCGCATACTGGCCGAGATAGTAGAGCGGTTTCGGACTGATCGAGCCCTTTTCCAGGATCACCCGTTCCGTCGCCTGGTGGATGAATGGATCGAAACCGAAGCCGACCGAATACACGGCCGCGGCCACGCCGGTCATGAGCAGCATCAGTCCGGCGGCCAGCGGCAGCATCAGGCGGCGATCGACGCCGTTCCAGGAAGCGCTGAAAATGCCGAGAGCGGCCACGAAGAAGACGCCGAAAAAAATATGGGGTACCGCGTCCCAGGGCGACCGCAGCGTCAAGTCGGTGGCTGACGATGAAAGCAGCGTCCACCCGGTCGTCATGAGCGTGGCCAGCACCAGGGCGGCGGCCGCGCCGAGGGCGAGCTCCGCGCCGATGCGCGATCTCGGTTTGGCGCCTTCCTCGGGGATCAGGCTGGCTTGGGCCCGGTATTGGGGCAGCAGGGCGATGACCGCGGGCGCCGAGAGAATGAGCAGAATGACCGCCGGCAGCTTCAGATTCAGGACGAAATAGACCCCGCCGCCGAGAGCGATCATGCCGCCAAAAAACAGCAGCGAGCCTAAAAAGAGCCGCCAGCCGGAATTTTCCTCGGCGATCGTCCGCCGGCCGATCTCGGCGCCGAGGCCGAGCGCGAAACAAGCCGCCAAAACGGCCCGCAAAGGCGTCGGCAGCGGCAGTAATGAAGCTAGGGCCGCGATTGTTAGGATTGCGGCAAGCCGAGTATACTTGACTCCGGGGCGCGTCAGGGGCATGGAACAGGCATGGTGCAGTTTCCAGTCTATCACCGACCGCGATTATGTTCGAAGAACGCTGGAACAAAAATATCGAGCTTCAGCTCCATGACCGCCTGATCAAGGCGACCATCGAACCGCTCATTCCGGCCCGGCTGCTGCCGAACCACCTGACCGTTTTCCGGATGCTGATGATAGCGCCGGTGGTGCTCTTGCTGTGGAAAGAGAACTACAACGTCGGCGTGCCGCTCTTTTT
>JACQSM010000036.1 GCA_016205965.1 Candidatus Uhrbacteria bacterium | reverse complement strand
GTCTTGCCGGCGTCGATGTGGGCGATGATGCCGATGTTGCGGACTTTCTCAAGGGGATGGACACGAGGCATATTTAAGAATGGGGACCGATCCAGCAGGGTGGCCTAAAGGCCACCCTCCATATCATAGAGACTCTTCTAGCGGGCGAAGTGGGCGAAGGCGCGGTTGGCCTCGGCCATGCGGTGGACGTCCATCTTCTTCTTGATGGCGTCGCCTTCGTTGTTGGCGGCGGCGGTGAGTTCTTCGGCCAGTTTCTGGGCCATCGGGCGGCCCTTCTTGGCCTGGGCGGCGGAGATCAGCCAGCGGAAACCGAGGGCGACGCGGCGCTCGCCGCGGACCTGGATCGGAATCTGGTAGTTGGCGCCGCCGACGCGCTTGGACTTGACTTCGACCGCCGGCTGGACGTTTTTGATGGCATTGTCGAAGACCTCGACCGGATCGGTCTTGGACTTCTCGCGGATGATTTCAAGGGCATCGTAGACGACCTTCTGGGCGGTCGACTTCTTGCCGTCGCGCATCAGATAATTGATAAGCTTGGCAACCATGATGTTGCCGTGCTTGGGATCGGGTTCGATGACTCTTCGGGGGGCAGCTTTACCGCGCATAGATTATGAGGTTTTCTTGGGCCGTTTGGCACCGTAGAGCGAGCGACCGCGCTTGCGGCCCTCGACGCCCTGGGCGTCATAGACGCCGCGGACGATGTGATAGCGAACGCCTGGAAGGTCCTTAACGCGACCGCCGCGGATCATGACGATGGAGTGTTCCTGGAGGTTGTGACCGACGCCCGGAATGTAGGCGGTGACTTCCATGCCGTTAGAAAGGCGGACGCGGGCGATCTTGCGGATGGCCGAGTTCGGCTTCTTCGGGGTCATGGTGGTCACTTTGACGCACACGCCGCGCTTAAAAGTGGCGCCCTTGTCGAGCCAGGTCTTCCGGCGGTGCAGAGTGTCGATAGTAAAACCGAGGGCCGGGGTCTTGGACTTCCGGCGCAGGCTCTGGCGACCGCTGCGGATGAGTTGATTCATTGTCGGCATAGACAAACAAAAAATGGGGTTGGCGGTATATTGTTGAGGCAAAGATTAACATGGCGCTTTGGAGGCGTCAAGTCAAGCCGCCTTTCTAAAAAATCGACCCCAAATACCCCAGTCCGGCGAGGCTGAAAACGGCGTTGATGGCGGCGCGGATCAGGCTGCCCAGGATCGGACGTGGCGAGAAGGAGTCGATGACGATAAAGAGGAGCAGAAACATCGGGCCCTTGGTCTCGAGAGTGTAAAGTATCTGGCGGTGCTTGGGATGGGTCAATAAGGCTTCGAGCAGTTTGGAGCCATCGAGCGGCGGCACCGGGATGAAGTTGAAGATGCCCAGGGCGACATTGATCATGACGAGCGTCAGAAGGAAAAGAACTAGCAAGTTGGTGAAGGGCAGATGCCAGAATTCCAGGCATAGGCGGAGCAGCGCCAGATAGATGAAGGCGAAAACGAAATTCGAGCCCGGGCCGGCCAGGGCGACGATGGTCGAACCCCACTTCGGGTACTTGAGATTGTAGGCGTTGAAGGGCACCGGCTTGGCCCAACCGATCAGCGGCAGACCGGACATCGCCCCCAAGAGAGGAATCAGAAGGGTGCCGATCGGGTCGGCGTGGGCCAGCGGGTTTAGGGTCAGGCGGCCCATTCTCTTGGCGGTCTCGTCGCCTAAAAGATACGCCGCCAGGGCGTGCGAAAATTCGTGGGTCGAGAGCGCGATGATCATGGCCAGAAAGCCGACGATGGAGAGCATGCTTGTCAGAAAAGATTATTGATGGTATGGTTCCGGCTGCTAAACAGCGTACCGAAACTCCTATGGGCCGCGTCTGCGACATGTGCGCGAAGGGTTCCAACCGGGCCAATTCACGCAGCCATTCTAACATCGCCACCAAGCGCGAGCAATTCGCGAATCTTCAGCGTAAGACCGTCGACGGCAAGTCGATGAAACTTTGCACCGGCTGTATCCGGGCCTTGAGCAAGAAAACCAGGATGACGGCGGGGGCGTAAACTCGCGCCACGGAAAAACCGGCCACTCGGCCGGTTTTTTTATGCACTTGCGATAAAAAATGAGCACATGGTAAGCGCTGGTTATGCGCGTAACTTTTTTCGGATCGGCACCCGAACGTTTTGTCGCCGCGCTTGATTCGCGAACTTTGGCGCGAGTGTTGCGTACCATCGATCTCCTGGAACGGTTCGAAAATCGCCTGGGCATGCCTCACAGCAAAAATATCGGCCTCCGACTTTTTGAGCTTCGCATCTTTGGCAGATTGGAAATCAGGCTTTTGTATACCTTCCATAAGGGTTGTGCCGTCATACTTCATGGGTTCGTCAAGAAATCCAGGCGCATGCCGCCGAAAGAACTCAAGATCGCAGAGCGATGTCTGAAGATGCTTGACGCACTATGACATATACGTTATACTATCGGCATATGAAATCTTACTCCGTCCTGAAAAAGGCCTGGCTCAAAAAAAAGGGCGTACGCCGAGCCTATTCCGCGCTTGCGCCGGAGTTCGCACTGGCCCAGATGATCATCGAGCAACGTATCAAGAAGGGCTTGACCCAGGCGGCGCTGGCGCGACGCATCGGAACGCGTCAATCCGCGATCGCCCGCCTCGAATCGGGCGCCTACAATCCTACGGTCGGTTTCTTGAAGAAGGTCGCGAAAGCGTTGGATGCGCAGTTGATCGTTTCAATGCGACGGACTGTTTGAGGCGAGTCTCCCTCGTGAAAAAAATCCGCCACGGAAAAACCGGCCTGCGCGGCCGGTTTTTCTTTGTTATAAAAATCAATTTGGTCGGGCCGGGGGGAATCGAACCCCCGACATACCCACCCCAAGGGTACGTATTACCATTATACTACGGCCCGATGTTCGCATGCGCCATCCTAACAGGCTACGCGAAAACGGACAATGATTACTGCTTCGGTTCGGTGCCGACCTTCGTCGGCATCCGGCGCGAACCGTAGTCGGCCAGGGCGATCCGCATGCCTCGGGCGATGTCGCGGCCGGATGCGGCGGCGAGGGTCACGGCGCAGCAGCGATGCATGCCCTCGGCGATGACAACGCCGACATCGGTCAGGACGCCGGTAATGACGGTGTTTTCGGGAAAATTTTCGATCATCGCTAATACGCCGCCGTGGGCCCGCAGTTCGCGGTTGGCGATCAGCTCGGCGAACGACGGCATGACCAAGCCGCCATAAAAACGCTCGATCCAGGATCGGAACGGGCCGCCATGAAAAGTCGGCACCGTCTCGGACGGCGAAAAAATTTCATAGAGATTCCAAGAGAGCTCTGGCAATCCGAACGCCTTGGCAGCCGACATGCGCCAATCTTCCCAGGATGCGAATCCCCTTTCTTTATAATGCGTCTTCCAGCCGTCGCGATGCTCTTCGTTGACGCGCCAGATTTCGAAAACTTCGGGCCATTCGAGCCGGCGAATCAGCCGCAAGCCGTCGGGAATTTGATGTTCCATAAAAGAAAAACCCCACGGTTGCGTCAAAAGTTTCGGCAGAAAGCTTATTGGGGCCTTGCCCTCGCCAAGCGAGTGCTCGACGCCAGCCGCGTTCGTCCGCGAGTGAGGGACGCCTCACCCGCCGAGAATCGCGCAGGCGGCGGTGGGCCGCCGGAGTCCTCTCTCCCGTCCCGAAAGACGAAAGAATACGGTCTCCCCTGCCAAAACGATTGTCCCGAAACTTGAGAGCGCGAACCGTGAAGTTCGCTTTCATCGTACCAACGGGACGGAAAACGGACAATTACGGATTCCACGGGCAACCGGTCTGGTCGGCCAGATCGCGGAGCGTCACCTCGCCCGACTTCCTGGCGCCGTCGGCGAAAATCCAGGTCGGATAGCCTTCGATCTTGGCGTTTTTGCAGTCCTCGGTCTGTTTCTGCGGGTTGCCGGGGACGGCGCATTCGATATAGGTGACTTTGGAGAAGCCCTTGCCGAGGAGCTTCTTCTGGGCGGTGCAATGAGGACACCAGTAGGCGCCGTAAAATTTCGCTCCCTTGTCGGTGAGGCATTGGCCGAAGGCGATCTTGGGGTCGGGCGTCGACGGCCGGCTCTTTTTCCAAACGACGAAAACCGCCAGCACGATAAGGACGGCGATCGAAGCCGTGCGGACATTGCGGGTGATTTTCATCGCGGTCTTCATGTGCGTTTTATACCATGCGGGCTTGTACGCGGCAATACGGAAACGGTGCCGGGCGCTGCCACCCGAGGAAACGGGTAGCGGCATCCGGCACCGGCCAGGAGACGCGAATCTCCTCCTAAAGAACATGGCGACTCACGACAAGCCTTGATGAGATTACCACGTGGCTGCGCGGGTGCAAGAGAAAAATGTGGATAACATCGGCGGGACGGACTACTTCTCGTCCGAGCCGTAGATGAATTCGTAATCGACCTTCTTGTAAGCGAAGATTTCGTCGGTGTTGAAGAAGCGCCAGACCTCTTTTTCGGCCGCTTCCGGCGAGTCGGAGGCGTGGACCAGGTTGGCCTGGGTGCTCATCGAGAGATCGCCGCGGATGCTGCCGGCGTCGGCGGTCGAGCCCTTGGTCGGGCCGACCAGCAGACGGACCGCCGAGATCGCTTCGACGCCCTCGAGGACGATGGCGACGATCGGCGAGCTCTGCATGAACGCCTTGAGGCCGCCGAAGAACGGCTTGTCCTGGTGGTGGGCGTAGTGCTCGGTCACGACCAGATCGCCGAGCTGCATCATCTTCATGCCGATGATCTTGAGGCCTTTGCGTTCGAAACGGCCGACGATTTCGCCGAGCAAATTGCGCTGGAGAGCGTCCGGCTTGATGAGCACGAGAGTTCGTTCGGGCTTGGACATAATCTTGAAGGTCGTTAATTGTGCGTACTGTAGCGCGAATACGCCGATTGTTCAAGGCGGACGGCGAAATTTCACGGTGATATCGCCGTCGCGGTCGGTGCGGCGGATGCGGACGCCGGCGGCCTTGAGACGTTCGAGGGCCGAGAACGACGGGTGGCCATAGGTGTTTTTGCCGACCGAGACGATCGCCTCTTCCGGGCGGACGGCCGCCAGGAAGTCGGCGCCGGTCGCCGTGCGGCTGCCGTGATGTCCGACCTTGAGGATCTGGGCCTGAAGCTGGATGCCGGCGGCGAGCAGGGCGCGTTCGATGTTCTCGCCGGCATCGCCCATGAAGAGCGCTGCCTGCCCGCCTGCCTGTAACCGAAAGACGACGGAAGCGTCGTTGAGGTCGCCGTGCTGCGGCCGGGGCGAGGCCCAAAGCACTTCGATGGTCGCGTCGCCGATTTCTATTTTATCGCCGGGGTTGGCCCGGATGATCTCGGCGCCTTCGGCTTTGGCCGCGGCGGCGAAGGCGCGGTAGTCGGGCGAACCGTTGTCGGCGCCGCTGACCAGCAGGCGGTCAACTTGGTAGCGCTCGAAGACGCCGATGAAGCCCACGAAATGGTCGGCATGCGGATGCGTCAGCACCGCCAGATCGATATGACGGTCGAAAAACGGCATGGCCCGGCCGAGTTTGCCGAGGACGGCGCGATCCGGCCCGGCATCGATGAGCACCTGGGTTCGGCCGCGGCTGATCATGGCGGCGTCGCCTTGGCCGATGTCAAAAAATCGCATGACGACGTCGTCTTGGCGGTGCGCGCGGCCGATCCAGAGAGCGGTTGAGATGCTTGCCGCCGCCGCAATGAACAAAAGTCGTTTCTTCATGCGTCTATTCATACGGGCTCGACGGTTTTTTCGCCCTTCTTGCGCAGGGCGTAGGCGAGCAACACGATCCAGCCGGCGATGACGACGGCGCCGGCCGGACCGATATGCAATGACGGGTTCCAGGGCAGGGCGGCGAAGGCCGAAACGACGGTTTCCATGATCCTGATGATGATCGCGGCGGCGAGGGCGGCCGGCGCCGCCAACAGCGGATGCATCGATCCGGCAACGATGACCGCCAAACCCAGCGCCATGACGGCCGGAACCAGCGGCAGCACCAGCATGTTGGTGAAAGGCGAAATCAGCGGCAGCGTACCGAAAGTCATCAACAGGAGCGGCAGCGTCGCCAGCGTCGCGCCGACGGTTTCAGCCAGCGTCTTGCGGATCCCCCAGACTTCGGGCAGAAACGCCCACTCGCGCTCGAACGGCCGAGCCAGCGCCGACAGGCCCCAGATGGCGGCGAAGGAGAGCGCGAACGGCAGATCGTGGCGCAGCAGGAACGGCTGCTGCGCCAGCATGAGCGCGGCCGCGAGAACCAGGGCGTTGGCAGCGTTGGCGACCCGACGCAAGAGGGCCGCGACGAGCGAAAGGCTGCCCATGGCGGCGGCCCGGACCACCGGCGCGCCCAGGCCGGCGACGGCGGCGAAGACGAACAGGACGACGATGGTGGCGGCGGCGGCCCGGCGATGCCGCATGCCCGAGAGCGCCAACAGCGCCAGCGCGAGATCGGCGATCTTGGTCACGTTGTAGCCCGAGACCGCCATGATATGCGACACGCCGGCGGCCCGAAAATCGTCGTTGAGATCGGCGGGCAGGCCGCTGCGATCGCCGGTGGTCATGCCGAGCAGGAGCGAGGCTTCGGGTTCGGGCACGCTTTGGCCGGCGACTCGGCGGGTGTGTTCCTGGATAGCGTCGATCGGATCGCGGTGCGGCGGCCGCCGGAGGATAACGATGGGATCGCGCGGGAAACAGCGGCCGACGACGCGCTCGAGGAACCGCTTGGGCGACGCCGGGTCGATTTCGGCGAGCCGGCAGCGCGCTTCGATCTCGTCCCCGGCGCGGGCGCCGGCGGAGAGCGCGGACGTGATTTCGATTCTTCCGGCCAAGGCGGTGCCTGAAAACACGACGCGATCCCCGACGAGGATCGCGTTCTTCTGTCCTTGCCGCGTTCGGATGACGGTCGCGCTTAAGCTGACGATGCCGTTGGATGCCGCCGGCAGCGGCGGCAGCGCGGCCAAGGCGAGATCATATCGGCCGATGCCGATGAGCGCCGCGGCCAAACATGACCAGACGAATCGCCTTAGCGGCGGCCCGCGGTCGATAAATGCCGCCGCCATGCCGGCAGCCGCCAAAACGAACGCCGGCAGCAAGCCCCAGACGCGCTCGTCGAAGGCGTGCAGGGCAATGCCTGCGGAAAAAGAAACCGCCAGGGCGAAGAGCCTCTTCGAGGGCGAATCGACAAAGCCGGCCATAAGCCGGCATGTCTTATCATTTCGGTTTCGTATGGCGCAAGCGCCTTCAGTGGCCGCCCGACGGCCTCCCCTCTTCGGGAGCCATTTGACCGTCATGCTGGACGATGCGGATGTGCCCGGTGCTGACGGACGGGCTCATGATGAGCACCTCGGGAATGAAGAACACGCGCGGGTAGCCGCGGGGCGCGCCCATGCGGGCGACCCAGCGGAAACCCTCGACGGCTTCGAGGCGTTCGTAATATTTGAAGAAATCCTTGAGCGGAATGACGCTCTGCCAATATTTGCGGAAGACCTCCTGGTGGCGCTCGAGACCGTAGCGATACACGCCCATGAACGGCACCAGACAGGTGACGAAATCGGCGTCGCCGACGAAAGCGGCGGCCGGATCGATCTTGAGCTCGAGCATGATGCGCTCGCGGCGCTGCTGATTGCGGGACAGCTCCGGCGTCGGCGTGGCGTAGATGGCGTTGACCCGGCTGACGCCCAGGCGGGCCAGGGACGACGGACGAAAACGGTCGAGCAGCTCCATCTCCTCGCGGATTTCCGGCACCAGAAGCTCGGGCGGCGCCGCCCGCAAACCGCCGGAGGCGATGCGGATCAGCTCGTCGATGGCGACTTCGCGGTACACCGAGACCCAACGCTTGTTGACGTTGGCAAAACCGGCGCCGAAAACGCCGTTCCAGTCGATCGAGGTTCCGGTGAAAGCCGGAAGCAGATTGTGATAGCGCTCGCCCATGTTATTTGACGACGATATTCACCAGGCGGCCCTTGGCCACGACGACGTGCAGGACAGTCTTATCGGCGATGAACTGCCTCACTTTTTCGCTGGCCAGAGCCCGGGCTTTGAGGTCTTCCTCGCCCGAACCGGCCTCGACTTCCATCTTATCACGGAGCTTGCCGTTGACCTGGATGACGAGTTCGATCTTGGCGTCGACGGTCAGGGCCTCGTCCCACGCCGGCCAGGAGGACCGGAAAATGCTGTGGGCGTTGCCGAGCAGCTGCCAGAGTTCCTCGGCCAAGTGCGGCGCGAACGGCGCCAGCAGCTTGAGGAATGTGCCGGCGAACTGCCGGCTGCCGCCGCCGAGATCGGTCCAGTCGTTCATCAGGATCATCATGGCCGAGATGGCGGTGTTGAATTTGAAGTCTTCGATGTCATGCGAGACTTTTTTGACCGTCTTGTGCAGGGCGCGCTCGAGTTCGGGCGCGACGGCGTCGCGGCGCTGATGAACGACGTCGTGGCAGATGGTCCAGACGCGGTCCAGAAAACGGCTGATGCCCGAGATGCCATTGGTGTCCCAGGGCTTGGCCGCCTCGAAATCGCCCATGAACATTTCGTACATGCGCATGCCGTCGGCGCCGTATTCGGCGACAACGTCGTCGGGATTGATGACGTTGCCGCGCGACTTCGACATCTTCTGGCCGTCTTCGCCCATGATCAAGCCTGGATTTTTCAGTTTCATGAACGGCTCGTCGAACGAGACTTGGCCGTTGTCGAACAGCACCTTGGTGAAGAAGCGCGAATACAAAAGATGGAGCACGGCGTGCTCGGCGCCGCCGACGTAGAGGTCGACCGGGCACCAGTGCTC
>JACQSM010000031.1 GCA_016205965.1 Candidatus Uhrbacteria bacterium | reverse complement strand
GATAGTGGTAGTCGGCCAGGCGCGCGATCTCGGCATCGGACGCGTCTTTCGACCAATCGAACATCATGCCGTTCTGTCCCTCGAGCAGCTCCGACATCGAGGAGGGAAGGCCGCCGACGTCGCGCATGACGGTGGCCGCGTGGCGGCGCACGTCGAAGACCCGGTCGAGCTGGTATCCGAGCCACTCTTCTTCCCTGAATTGCTTGCGAACCACGGTCCAGGCGTCTTTTTTGCCGTCGGTGCAGCGAGCGGCGACGACGGCGCCGGGACGGCCTGAACTGAACCGGTGTTCCGATTCGACCCAGGTGAGGTTCCGCAGCCGCTGGGCCGCTTTTTTGTCGACCGATATGCCGGCTTGTTCAAGCAGGCTCGCCAATTCTTCCTCGCAAGCGGCGCTGAATTCGACGAATCGGCGGATTTTCTCCAGCGCATCGTTGGCTTCGGGGGCGATCGGCGGTTGCAGTGCCGGTTCTTTCATATCGGTCAGGCGGATTCGTCGAAAATCGGCACGGCTTTAAGGTATGGATTCCGAAAAACTTCGGGCAGCACCTCCAAAAAGCGCTTGCCGTCCTCGGGCATGACGCGGCGGCCGCCGAGTTCGATCACGCCGTCGGCCCGAAGCCGGTTGCAGATTATCTCGTTGCCTTCAAGGACGACGATGCCGTCGCCGATTAAACGGGCGGTCACGACCTGTTCGTAGCTGCCCTTGGTCGGGACGAAGGTGTATATGCCGATGACTTTGCAATCCATAGCATAGGCATCATAACGCCTGCGCGCGCGGACGCAAGCGGATGAAGCGCGACGATCCCTGAAAAAAGTTATTTTCCGTTCCCGGTTCCCAGATACTCCCGCATGATCCTTTGAATCTCCTGTCGTAATTGAACCGCCGCCTCCTTCTTTCGCTCGTCCGCGTTCGGCGTCGAATACACGTGATCGAACGTTTTTTCGATGATGCGGTCGCGATCGAACGGATAACACCCTTTTGCCGGCGGGTCGGTGGTGATGAAAAAATCGGTTTGTACCTTGCAGCCGGGATCGGTCGGATTGACGGCGCCGACGCGCACGTCTTCGCATCCGGCCGTCCGCAGCGTCTTGAGAAGCGGATCGAGCGACCTTCCGCTGTGAATGCAGGTGTCGAAGACGAGCATCGGCTTATCTTTGTCCTTGAGCAGCCGGGCGTAAACTTCCTTCAGTTCGGCGAAGATGTCAGCCGCCGGTCGGGCCCCGAACGGATTCTCGACCGAATCATCCTTGTATATCGAGTCCAGATTGATATCTTCGATATCGCGGGCGTTAAGATTCTCCCGCGCTTTGAAGCCTTTGGGATTCATGAAATAGGTGTTCGGCTGCCGTTCATCGGGATACTTCGTTTTCCAGTACTCCCGGACGCCGACGTAGAGCGGTCGGGCGCTGCGGTCGACGACGATGAGATTGGCGACATCCTCGCTCTTCAGATATTCGGCGATGGCCCGGCAATATTCGAACAGGTCGCGGCGTTCTTGTTCGGTGGCGAAGAAAGAGTAGTCGCGGCGGTTCTCGGGCATCATGAGTAGCGAGCGCATGTGCAAAACGAGGGCGCGGAGATCGCCGCGAAGCAGCGCTTCTTGTTCGGGACTCAAACGCGGCTGTTCATGCATCGGCGGATAGTCCTCTCGTTGCGATTCCAGCGGTTCCGGCTGCGGCGGCTGTTCGAACTTTTTCATATAGCCTGGCTCATGAATACCGTGGAATCATACCATCGGATCATCCAAAAAAATACCGCAATTGGAAAAAGAAAAACCCCGTCGGGATGACGGGGGTGATCGCGTTCAGCGCGGGCGAAGCGGTATGATCGGCGGCGGTCCGGCGCCGGCTTCTTCCGGGCAGCGCATGGTCTTCATGAACTCGATGAGCTGCATCCTTTCGGGCTCGCTCAAGGCGGTGCCGAAGCGTGGTCCGGAGTGCCCTCGCACCTTGGCGTCCGGGAACGTTCGGCGCAGGACGGCGTGCGGCGGCTGGAACTCAAGTCGTTTCGGCATGCGCGCCGCGGCATAGAAGCCGACATGCTTCTCGTCGATGATGTCGCTCTGCCAATAGTCGCGCCGGCGCCGTTCCTCGGGCAGCAGCAGCTCGTGCAGATTGGCGACACCGGCGGTGTGCAGGTAGGGGAAGTTCAGGAACGGACTGCACAGCGGCGACGGCGCGTAGCCGGGGACGTACTCGGGCAAGCCCTGGATCCTCGGCACGAAGGCCCACCCGTACTTCGTGAATTCGGCCATGAGCTCGTCGAAGGCGGCGACGGCGCGTTCTGGATCGGTGCCGATGACCTCGAGCGGCGTGATGGCCGAGCCGAACGTCTTGAGCATGCCGTCCTCGCCATAGGTTCCGTGGCACGAGGCGCAGGACTGCGGCCGATGGAAGATGCCGTGCCCCGCCTTGGCGGCGGTGGAATCGAGTCGCGTCCGCATGATGTCGCGCCACGAGGGACTCGGTGTGGCGAAAACAAGGAAGGCATCGACCGCCTGGATCGAGCGGCTTTTGACCTTCTCGGTCCAATGGTCATAGTCATCGAAGCCGAAGAAGTCGAACATCGGCCAGTGCGCGACCCATTGGGAGTTGACGCTGCCGTCCCAGAACAGCAGGTTGCGGAAGCGCAGGGTGTTCAGTGGCGGCGGCTTGGTGGCGCCGCACGGGAAGCGTTTTTGACCTTCCGGGGTCGCCAGTTGCGCCGGGTCCCGGAGCAGCTTGCTGCTGATCTCCCAGATGCGGGCGGCGGTGATCATGCCGGGGCCGAGATCGTCGCAGCCGACGCCGTAGAGCGCCTCGTAGCGGCGCAGCTTGGCCAGCTGGCGCTCGGTGCGCCGCAGGATGTCCGCAGATCTCGAACCGCCGGCCTGGAGCAGCGGGATGCTCGACTCCATCATCAGCTTGGCGTTCTGGATGATCGCCTTCTGGTTGTACCACTTGTTGCCCAGGCCCGGGATCAGCATGCCGTTGACGACGCCGCTGTGGCAGGCACTGCAGTTTTGGGTGATCAGCGGTTCGGGTCTGCTGATGCGCACGAATCCGCGGGGCAGCTTGTCTCCGGGCAGCTTGCTCAAGCCGGTCCGAACGAACGGCTCGATGAGCTCGAACACCATGGTGTGCTCGGCCGGCGGCGCCAAGGCGGCGTAGAAGTCGAAGACCTCGGCCGGGACGCCGAACGGCTCGCCGTCGAGCTGGGCGTCGAAGAACCAGTTGTGCAGGCCTTCGGCGGTCAGCTCCTCAAGGGTCATTTCGCCGCTGGCGATGAGCGGCAGGTCGCCCGGACGAGGAACCTTGAACGGCAATCGTTCGTCGATGGTCAGCTGGCTGCCGCCCGGTCCTTCCTGTGTGATGAATGGTGAGACGGCAGCAATGGCGACTGCGGAAAACGCGGTCATGGAAGCCAAGATGGCGGAATATCGGCGTTTCATGCGCTCCTCCTATGTAAAAGGACGCTACCGGGCATGGTAGCGCCGGGAGCGGCCGAGTCAAGACTGGAACGCTGATTGCCGCCGGAGGTGCGGAGGTTTCTCCTATTTTTTGGCGGCCAACGGCAGTTCGAACCAGAAGGTGCTGCCCTTGCCGACCTCGGAGTCGAAGCCGATCCGACCGCCGTGTTTTTCGATGACTGTTTTGCAGTAGTACAATCCCAAGCCCGTGCCGATGATCGGGCTTTTGACGGCGTTCTCGGCCCTGAAAAATTTGCCGAACATCCGATTATGCTCCGATTTCGGGATGCCCATGCCCTGGTCGGCGACCGAGAACTTGGCCGCCGCGTCGGAAACGTCGATCGTGACCGTGACCGTACCGTCGTCGGGCGAGTATTTGCTGGCATTGGAAAGGAAATTTTTCATGACTTCGCCGATCATGAGCGGATCGCAGGCCGGGCTGGCCGCGCCGTTTTTCACGAAGGCGAATTTCTGCCGCTTGGCCAGCAGCAAGGGCTCGGTTTCTTTCAGCGTTTTTTCGGCCAAAGCGACGATGTCCTGGGGCGTTCGCTCGGTTTCCGCTCCGGCCTCCAGCCTCGAGATGTTGAGGAGTTCGTTGACCAGGTCGAGCATGGTGTCGCTGGCGGTATATAGTTTGCCGACCCATTCTTTCTGCTTGTCGGTGATGGCGCCGAATTCGCCGGTGCGCATCATGTCGGTCATGAATTTTATCGCCGTCGCCGGCGAGCGCAGCTGGTGCGAGGCGATTGAGATGAATTCCGTTTTCCGGCGATCCAGATCGACCTCGGCGCTGATGTCCTCGAAAGTCGCCAGCATGCCGGCGATTTCGTCATCGATGACCAGCGGCGACAGCGTCATCTTGACCGGGAAACGGCTCTTGTCGCGGCAGCGCAGATAGTACGGTTTGCTCGGAGCCGGCGTGACGACTTTCTTGACCTCTTTGAGCGCTTTTTTCGTCGGCCAGAGCTTCTCGTCGATGACGTTCTCTTTTTCATCCTCGAGCCGATAGGCCGAGTGGATGGCGACGCCCATGGCCGCGTCCGGATTCCACCACAGGCCCGCTTTGGCGACATCGTTGAGGAAGGTGATCTTTCCTTCGTTGTCGGTGGCGACGACGCCTTCGGCGATGCTGTCGATCAGGGCTTCGGTGCGGACTTTGTCGAGTTCGGTCATTCCCTTGCTCAACTCGAGTACGGAGGTCCGCATCTTCACCTGCTGTTCCATGGTCGCCTGGGTGTCCCTCCATTCGGAGGCGAGCTTTTCGAAGGTGGCCGTGATGTCGTCGAGTTCGCCGAGACCGTAGGGTAGCGCGCCGGGGTCGCCCTTTTTCTCGATGATCGCGCGGACGACCTGGGCGAGTTTGCGGATCTTTCGCGTGATCAGGAAAGAGCCGATCAACTCGGCGGTCAGAATGGCCGCACCGGCCAAAAATACGGCGATCGCGGCGGCGCGCCAGGCCGGCGCGGTCGGTCCGATCTTGTCGCCGTAAACTTTCAGGAATTCCAACAGGCCGATGACGACGGCGGAGATCATCAATAAGGCCGTCATCAAGACGAGAAAGGTTACGCGGCCGGCCGCGGTTTTGAACAGCACCCAGTGATGATGTTTCAATTTGGCTTTGGTGTCCGTAGGCATCGTTGTTGGCCTTATCTTCGGCTAGTATACCCTGCTATACACCCCCAAGCCATTATTCATACATTCTATATAGAATAGCCGGTTTGAAAAACACCCCTTCGCGGGGGTATTTTTTCATCTATAAAGGTTGAAATTAGTCCAAAAATGAGGTAAAATATACACATGAAACCTCTCGCGCGGCGGATCGTCATGGGCATCGTAGCCGTGGCAATAACCGGAACTCTCGTGTATCGGGCGGTTTTCGTGAAACCGAGCCCGACCGTCATTACCGTCGACGTCCGAAGGGGCGCCATATCCCAGGAGGTGTCCGAGACGGGTGAAGTCATCGCCAGCGATGATCTCGACCTTTTCTTTAAGAACGTGGGTCGGGTAGCCGGGGTTTCGGTTCGGGAAGGGGAAGCCGTGACCGCCGGCCAGCCGCTCATGCGCCAGGCGACCGGCGAGTTCGACGTGCATCTGCGCTCGGCATTGTCGTCGTTGGCTTCGGCACGGGCGAAATTCGCCCAAGCATTGGCCGGCGCGCCGAAGGAAGAAGTCCGTGTCGCCGAAACGGCGGTCAATAACGCCAAAGCGCGGGTGGCCGCGGCGGAACAGGCGCTCGCCGACGCGCGGACCGCGCTGGCGGACACCGGCGAGTCGAACGAGACGGCTCTGGCCAAGGCCTACGGCGACTACAAGGCGACGCTGGAAACGCTTTTCGTCAAAGCGTCAGCCGCCTACTTTTCGCTGAAGAATGACGCCCTGGATGCCAATGAACGAATGACATTCGTTTCCGTTCCTGACACCCATTTGGCCGCCGCGCGCCAACTCATCGACGGCTTTCCGGCGATCAAGACGAATTTTTCGGCCTTGGAAGCCGATCTGGCGTCGCTGCGCCTCCTCCAAGACCGAACTCGGATCGACGAGCTGGCGGCGATCTTCATCGGCCGCGTCCAGACGATTCGCGGCTCCCTTCAGTCGGCCGATTCGATCTTGCAGGCATCAACGCCCGCCGGTTCGCTTTCGCAGTCCGCTTACGACACCAAGAAGGCGAACGTGAAATCCGCGCTGGTCGACCTGAATACCGCGCTCAATGCCACCGATGTCCAAACCCTGGCGGTCGCTTCGGCAAAAACTACGAACGCGACCGCGCTGACGGCGGCGCTGACGAAGGTCAACAGTGCGTCAGCCGCTCTCGACACGGCCAAGTTGGATGCGCAATCGGCCAGCGAGAAGCTGGCCTCCATGACCGCGCCTCTGCGCGAGGTCGATAAAGAAGTGTATCGGGCGGCCATCGCCGCCGCCGAAGCCGAGGTCGAATTGGCCCGCCAGCAGCTTGCCGAAACCTCGCTCGCGGCGCCCAAGGCGGGCATCGTCGGCAGCATCGATCTCGACCCCGGCGAAATGGCTTCGCCGACGATGCGGGCAGCGACGCTTATTTCGACCACCCATCAAGTCGAAGCGACGGTTTCGGAACTGGACATCGGAAAAATGGCCGTCGGCATGCCGGTGAGCGTGACCTTCGACGCCCTCGGCGCGGCCGCGTATGGCGGCAAAATCGCCGAGATCGGCGCCCGCGACGTCAAACAGGACGAGGATATCTACTACAAGGTTACGGCGTTGCTCGACGATGCCGCCGTGCCTTTACGGCCCGGTATGACCGCCGAACTGACCATCCCGATCGGCGCCAAGAAAGACGCGATTCTCATCCCCAGGCGCCTGCTGATCAGGCGCGGCGGCCGAACCGCGGTCAGGTTGTATCGCAACGGCGTCGTCGAAGAGGCTGAAGTCCGCGTCGGTCTCGAGGGCGACGATGACATCGAGATCATCGACGGTTTGCGCGAGGGCGATAAAGTCGTCGACCGCATCGAATAGCGACGTATGTTCGACCTCGTCTGCGGCATGGAACTCGAAGGTCAGACGGAACATCGGGCCGTCGCCGCCGGACGCGAGTATTTTTTTTGTTCCGAAACCTGCCGCCAGGACTTCGTCGCCGAGACCGAAATGTTCCTGAATATCGAGCCGATCATCTCTCTCGAGGACGTCCATAAAACCTACGAGCTCGGCGACGGCATCGAGGTGTCGGTGCTGCGCGGACTTTCGATGAGGGTGTATCCCGGCGATCTGGTAGCGCTGGTCGGACCTTCGGGATCGGGCAAGAGCACGGCCATGAACATCATCGGCACGCTCGACAACCCGACGTCCGGGCGGGTCCGGGTATTGGGCAAAGACGTCGCGGCATTGTCGGAAAAGGCCATTTCCGACATGCGGTCCAAGGATATCGGATTCGTTTTCCAGCAATTCAATCTCGTGCCTTCGCTGACCGCGCTCGAAAACGTCATGCTCCCCCGGATGCTCCGCGGCGATGCCGATCCGAAAACGAAACGGCGCGCCGTCGACCTGTTGGCGTCCGTCGGATTGTCGGCCCGCGCCGGCCACCGTCCGATGCAGCTGTCCGGCGGCGAACAGCAGCGCGTGGCCATCGCCCGGGCTTTCATGAACGAACCGTCGATCATTCTGGCCGACGAACCCACCGGCAACCTCGATTC
>JACQSM010000030.1 GCA_016205965.1 Candidatus Uhrbacteria bacterium | reverse complement strand
TGCACGAGCAGGCGCTCCGCTTCACCGCCGACGCCCGCTCGCCCGAGGTGATCCGCACCTCGGGCGTGTTCCAGCGCGCCATCGCCTACTACCGGGGGCACGGCCTCGACGGCAAGTGCGACGGCCGCGAGATCCGCGGCGCCGTGCAGCTCGTGCGCCTCAGTGACGGCGTCTGGTTCGCGCCGGAATGGCGCCGCAGCCTGGTGCGGAGGCGGTGATGCAAAAACCAGCGCGCCAGGCGGTGGCCGGGCCGGGAATCATCGAGCGCTCGCGCTTCGCCGAGGAGCCGTTGCCCGGCGAAAGCACCGTGCTTCGCCGCCAGCTGCGGGCGGCCCTGAAGGGGCCGCGCCTGCCCGCCGCGCTCAAGAACCGCCGCACCCGGCACGTCAACGCCGATCCGCGCGTCGAGGCGGGGCGCGCCGCCGTCGTCGCGGCGGTTGCCAACACCTATCCGGATCCGATCGCCGCGCTGCGGTCGATGGAGAACCGCCTCGGCGCCGGCGCCGCCGAGATCGCGCGCCTGGCCAACGTCAACCCCGCGCGGTTCGGCAGCTGGTACGGCGCCGCCCGGCCCGAGGCGTCCCATCATCACCGGCCGGACCGGCCGGCGCTGGCCGCCGCCCTCGCCGGCCTGGCGGAAGCCCTCCACGCCGCCGGCCGCGAGGCGGCGCGGGCCTGGCCGACGCAAGAGGCGCGGAGGGCGGAACGCCCAACCGGGAAAGAACAAGAGGCACGGAGGTCCGCCCAACCTTCGGTCGGCCGGGACCCCGGGGCTCGATCCCCGCTTTCGCAGGGACAGGCCCGGGGGGAAGGCCGATGACCGCCGCCCGCGCCCTCCTCGCCCTCGTCGCCGTCGTCCTGTGGTCGGCGGCCGCGCTTGCCGGCGGCCGCGCGGCTCTCCTCGAGGGCTGGCGCTTCGACGTCGCCGATCCCGGACACTGGCGTTATCTCGGCCAAGGCCTCGAGGCGGTGTGGACCCGCGGCGCCGCCATGCGCTGGGGATTCCTGCTGGCGCTGGCCGGCGCCGGCGCCGCCTGGCTCGGCGGCGCCGTCGTCGCGGCGCGCGCCATCGCCGGCATGGACGACGAGCGCGTCATGTCGGTGGGCCGCGTCGCCCTCGCCGGGGTGCGCTGGCCGTTCATGCCCCTCAAGTGGCTGCTCGGCCTGGTCGGCGCCCTTCTCGTCCGCGCCGCAAGAGGCGCGGAGGGCGGAACGCCCGACCGGGAAAAAACCGGCCGGCCGGCGTTTCACGCGACGCCACAGCCGGCAAAGGCCGCATCGCCTGCCCCGAACCCACCGCCGATACTGCTCGGCGGCGCCGCGGACGCGGGTCAGGAACTCGACCCGACCGAATCGGTCGTCGTCTCCGAACCCGATGCTTTGGACGAAGTGCCTGCCGACCTCGGGGGCCCTGGCGGGGGTGTCCCCCGCCCGGACGACGCGGGCTCTGGCGGGGGTGATCCCCGCACCCCCGGGGGCCAGGCCGAGGGCGACACGCCGGCGCTGCAGCTCCGGCCGACCGCCGCCGTCGGGTTCACCGTTCTCGACCTGCAGGCCGCCGTCAACGCCTGGCTCGCGCGCCAGGGCTGGTCGGTGTTCCCGGATCTCTTCGTCAACGCCGACCTCGGGGGCACGAAGTGGGACGACGACTGGTTCGACTCCGACCCCGGCGCCGTCGTCGCGCTGGTCGCCGGCAGCCTGGCGGAGATCCACCTGGTGATGTTCGCCGACCTGGCGGGCCGCGACTGGCGCGCCGCGCCCTGGGACCCCGAGCGCCAGGGCATCGCGTCGTGGCGGACAACCGAGGACAACGACGGGCGCGACATCCCCTGCCCGCTGTCGCTCGCAATCCGCGCGCGCGAGCGCTGCCTCGCCCACCACGGCGCCTACCTCGCCGGCGCCGGCTACGATTCCCTGTCGCTGATCAACCTGGTGCTGATCCTGACGCGCGGCGCGGTCGTCAACTTCGACGACGTCGCCGCCAGCTGGGACCTGACCGACGTCAGCATCGCGCGGCTGGAGCCCACCGAGGACGGCATGGTCGACGACCTGCCGCTGCGGAACATCTTCGGGGCGCCGCCCGAGGAGCCGCTCGACCCGTTCGTGATCAAGCACCTCAAGGAAGGCAGCCGCGCCGCCATCAAGCTGGCCGGCCCGGCTGCCGCGTGACCAACAAAATGCGTGGAGTGGCCCAGACGGGGCCCGACAGGGAAATTGAGAACGACCCAGGAGGGAATTGCATGCCCGACGATACAACACAAGCAAGAGGCGGGGAGCGCTGGAAGCGCGACAGGGACAGAGTACACGCCGCCCGCGACCTTGTGCGGCTTTACGGCACCATGACCGCTGGGCCCGTCCGCTTCCGCTTCGCCGTCACGTTTCGGCCGCCGCGCCGTGTGCTCGACGACGACGGTTGGCCGCTGCCCGACTTCAAGCGCGCCATCGTCGCGCTGCTGCCGCTCGACCGCCTCGAGCTGAAGACCGACCTCGAGGCGCTGGACGCGCTGATGGCCATGGACCGGCGGACACCGGTCCGATTCAGCGTCGATCGCGTCGCCGCTGATCCCTCGCCATGGCTGCGGGCGGCGGCGCGGCGCGCGCCCCCGATATCAGACCAAAGGTGAATAAGGCCATGACCGACCGCGAAGATGCCCCGACGGACCCGCACCCCTCGATCCGATCGACGCCTTGAAGATCTTCGGCGCCCCCCTCGTCGCTCTCGCGGCCTCGCGATCGTCGCCGGCGAGCTGGAGCCCCTCGAGTGGACCCACCTCGGGTTGCGAGACCCGATCGAACGATAAGGAGTGATCCCATGGGATGTTACATCCTTCCCGCTCCGGGCACCAAGACCGGGCCTTGCGTCGCCCCGTGCGACCACAAGGACTGCGCCGAGACCAGGAAGCTGGCCGCGGCGCCGTGCTTCCATTGCGGCCGCGCCATCGGCTACGACGTCAAGATGCATTTCCTCGGCAAGGACGACGACGGCAATCACCGTTTGGCTCACCTCACCTGCCCGGGCGAGGTCCGGCCCGGCGTGCGCGTCGACGCGGTGGCGTAGCGGCGACCACGATGTTCCCCCTGTCCTTCACCGCGGATGATCGACTTAAACGTTGAAATGATGGAGATCACCATGGCCCCGAAATTCCCTCCGTCCTCTCAGATCATTGTCTTCCCGGCGCGAGCGCGGCCCGGCGGCGTCCGCTGCGAGGCCATCGGCGTGACGTTTCCGATCGTCTATCGGGTCGAGGGGTTCTCTTTCAGAGAAGATGGTGTGACGCGCGGTGCCAAGGCGCTGCTGCACTACACACTCTCCCAGGATGACGCTTGCGGGCTGACGGACTGTAGGTGGCAGACGATCGAAAGCCTCGATCCATGGAAGGATGCCGTGTCCCTCGCCATCAGGCACCACCCGAATCGAGACCGCGCCTACGGATACATAGACGCCCTCATGGACCTCCGGCGTCAAGAAGGCCACGTTGGCGGCAGTCTCTTCGAGACCCCGCTAGGCTTGTTCACGCTGACGGCCGTCACGACCGAGCCATGGTGGCCGGGACCTTTGATGATCTACGGCGCCGAAGTGCCAGCACGGCCCGGCGGCCCATTCGACAGCGACTGCTGGACGCAGATCGTCGATAACTCCGGCAGTCATCTCGACGAGACCATCCTCTGGCCGCCGGAGAACGCCGGCCCGTGAGCCAGACTGAACCCGGCCTCGACGGCTCCAGAATCGCCTCGCTCCTCCGCCCCGATCGCAAACCGGGAGCGCCGTCGTCTTCCGCGGCCCATCGGTCGTTGGACAAAGATCGGCTGCCGTCACGCCAGCGCTTCGCGAAGCGCCTCGAGGGCCGCGACGTCCGGGACCGCGAACCCCGCGGGCAGCGCGACCACGATGTCGTCGAGGTGGGCGTCCCGCCGCACCAGCGCACCGCCCGCGGCCGAGAACCGCCCGTGGCCGCCGTCGCGACGGTCGGCCCAGTCGGCGACCAGCGCCACGTTCGCCGGCGCGAAGAAGCGCGTCGCGGTCAGATTCTCGGAACTGGTTCCCTCTAGACGGTGGAACGTCCCCTTCAGGTCGCCGTGGGCGACCGCCAGCCGGCGGAACGCCCCACGGTGAGCATAACCGCGTGACGCGCGATCGGGCGAACGGCGAGATGTTGGTGACCATTCAAATCCGCGACGACGGCAAGGGCGGCGCGGACGTCACCGCGAACTTCGAGCTGCCGTTGACGGAGCAAACGACGAACAGCCCCGTCCTCCACCTCGCCCCCTCGCCCACGACATGTTGACCCGGATTGCCCAGATAGTTCGCAATTTTACTGACCCACGAGACCGATTCGGATATAAAAATCAATATTTTGAAAGGATGTTGGGGGCTCGTTCATGGCATATCCGATGGGTGAAGTAAAACAGGAGCCTCTGCAGGTCGGTTTCGACCGCCGCTTGAAGCTGGAGTTTCACGGCAGCGACCCCAACCAGGACGGCAGCCTCACTATCTACATGTCCTACGTCCACACGCCGATCGCCGTCGTCTGTCCGCAGGCCGGGTCGTCGCTGACGACCCTGGGCGAGAAGGTGGTCAAGATCAGCGCCAAGGTCATCAGCCACGCCCGCTACACCGTATTCCAGATGGCCGAGGTTGCCATGCCACATGATCTGTTCCGCCGCATTCTGGAACTGATCGACGGCCTACGGCCAAGGCCGATGACGCGATGTTGACAGCAGCAGGCGCCTGCGATTTGCGAGCCTTCCGACGGCAGAAGTGCGTCCGGGCTGTTGCCAATTCGGTCGAGATGACACCGGAAGGCGGAAATAACCGCTCCCATGAGGCCAGCGAGGGTAAGAAACGCCGATTCAACCTTCTCGTTTACCGTCACGTGGACTATCAAGCCGCTGAGACTTGGCGGATTGGCCGTCCATCCGGGAAATGTCGGAGAAGATATCGAGGATTTGTTGTGCGTACGGAATCACCTCTTCGGATATCGCTCTCCGGTTTTGCATGGGCTCCATGAGTGCCCCGATTCCAGACAACGAAGCCGAGCGGCTTGCCGCGTTGCGTCGCTACGGAATTCTCGACACACCACGGGAGGAAACGTTCGACCGGCTGACGCGCATCACGGCCGCGTATCTCGGCGTTCCCACCGCGCTGGTTTCCCTGGTCGATCAGACCCGGCAATGGTTCAAGTCGCGCTACGGGCTCGACGCCGAGGAAACGCCGCGCGATATCGCGTTCTGCGCCCATACCATCATGAGCGAACAAGTCCTGGTCGTTGACGACGCGACCAAGGACGCCCGGTTCGCGGAAAATCCGCTGGTCGCCGCGGAGCCCCACATCCGTTTCTATGCCGGGGCTCCGCTGTGCACCAAGAACGGCTTGAGGCTGGGGCCGCAACCTGATGGTCAACAAGACGTTCGGCGACTGGTACGTCGTCGATCGGGACGAGATCATCGGCAAGACCATGTTCGACTACCTGCCGCCCAAGATATTCGACGCGATCGCCGAGCAGGAACGCCGGGTCGTGGAAACCCGGAAAACGGTCGAAGCGGAACGGCGGGTGACGTTCCAGGACGGCGTCACGCGCGACGTGTTTTCGCAGAAATTCCCCGTCTTCGGCCCCGACGGCGATTGCATTGCCATCAGCACCATCGTCAACGACATCTCCAAAATCAAACGGTTCGAGACCGCGCTCCGGGAAAGCGAGCAGCGGTTCCGTGCCGTCCTCGACAACCTGCCCGTCGGCGTCAATCTGAAGGACGCGGACGGCCGGTTCCTACTGGTCAACAAGCAGTTGGCGACATGGTACGGGGTTGCCGAAAAGGACCTTCTCGGAAAGACGGACGGCGAAGTGCTCGACGATCCGGAACCGGCCAGGACAAAGCGGCTGCAAAGCGAGCGCGAGGTCATAAAAAAGAGAGCGCCAGTGACGTACGAGGCGGAAAAGCGACGCGCCGACGGCCGAATGCATTATGTCGTCATCACCAAATTCCCGGTCTTCGACGACGACGGCAACCTGATCGCCTTCGGCGCGGTGAGCACCGACATCACCGAGCGCATACGGGCCGAGCAAGAGCGCCACCGCGCCCTGATCGAGGCCGAGCGCGCCAACCAGGCCAAGTCGGAATTCCTGGCCACCATGAGCCATGAATTGAGGACGCCGCTGAACGCCATCCTCGGCTTCGCCGAAATCCTCAGCCGTCAGTATTTCGGGGCGTTGGATGGAGACAAGTACCGGGAATACGCGGAAAATATCTTCGTCAGCGGCAGGCACCTGCTCGATCTCGTCAACGACATCCTCGACATCTCCCGGATCGAGGCCGGCAAGTACCAGCTCTCCAAGGACCTGGTCGACATCAAGGAGCTGATTGACAGTTGCCACCAGATCGCGGGCCAACGCGCCGGCGACGCCGGCATCGTCCTGCGCACGAGATGTTCCAAGAGCCTGCCGCCCCTTCACGCCGACAAGCGGGCGGTGATGCAAATCCTGCTCAACATCCTCACCAACGCCATCAAGTTCACGCCGCGCGGCGGCAAGATCACCGTTTCCGCATCGCGCCGCGGCGGCGCGCACGTGATCACGGTCGCCGACACCGGGGTTGGTATCGCGGAGGCGAACCTGCACAAACTGACCCAGCCCTTCGAGAGGGGTCGCTCCGACCCCTACTTGACCCCGGCCGGGGCCGGCCTCGGTTTGGCGATCACCAAGTCCCTGGTCGACCTTCACGGCGGCACGCTGGACATCAAGAGCACCATCGGCGAGGGAACGACCATAACGGTGACGTTCCCGAGCAAAACGCCGTGATTCGAGCCTGCACGGTAACCGCCGGTTTTCGGTGCTGCCTGCCTGATCACAAGATTCGTTGAACGTCTGCGCCGAACCGCCGACGGACATCCGAAGGCAAGCGCGGCGCCCGCTCGGGCCGCGTAGCGCGGAAGTTCATCCAGAACTTCGCCGGCCGATTGGGGAAGTCGCTTTAAGTATTGATGGTGGTGGTCCTGTATATCGGGAGCGAGTTTACTGTTACGAGCTTTATCATCAAATGCAATTGCGCTTGACCTGAGCCCGAACTTTCTTCCAAGCATGAGAAGAGTCCGTTCCGCATTTGAGCCCATTGGGCCCGTTGGATCATGGGAGTACCGAGTTTGGCGTAGACCGCCGGCGGCCGGGGAGGAAGGCTCCTAAACGGCGATTCTCGTCGACTTCAGGGTATCCGAGCACGCACGGGAAGGCACGAAGGCGGCCTGAGAGGCCGTTTTTTCGACCGGAATACGCTAAAAACGAGCCGATCGGCCTGCTGTCGCCGTTATCGCCCTTACATTAAGGTGGGATCAGGCGGGGATCTTAAGGGCGAGGACCTCGGCCTGACGACGTTGGCGGGTGAAGTCATTGCGGACAGAGCGAGACAGGCGGGTTTAGGATACCATCAACCGTATCGGAGGGGTTCATATGGGGAATCCCGGGGTGAGTACCATTTGCCCGTGAACGGGAAGCCCGTACCCACACCCCCGCGCCGTTGAGGCGCCGCGCGGGTGTGGCGATCTCCTGATCGCCTGGTTGTTCGCGCGGCTGGTCCTGTCTGATTGGGCCTTGTGGGATGCGATCTAAGCGTTCTTCGAGCAGGCGTTGATGCATTTCATCAGGTCATCGTCGGCAAACGGCTTGATGACGACGTGGTCGGCGCCGAATTCCCCAGCCATCTTCAGGAAATCCAGGCTGCGGGTACGGCCGCCGCCCGAAATGGCGATGATCTTCAAGTCCGGATATTCGCCTTTCAGCTCGACGATGGTTTCCAGGCCTTCCTTCTCGGGCATGATAATGTCGGTGATGACGATGTCGCACGGCCGGGCCCGTTGAAGTCCAACACCCTCGTTACCATTGCTTGCCTCGATCACCTCGTGGCCGGCTGCCACGAGGATTTCCCGAAGAGTGAACCGCACCAGTTCCTCGTCATCAATGATAAGAATTCGAGCCATGATATTTCCTCCTCGCAACTCAAATATTTTTTATTTTACGATTCGCGGCCTTGGCGCCTGCGTTCTTCCCTCGGCTGTCGGTTCCATGGCTGCGTCACTCTCCATCAAGGGTAGGTAGATATCGAACGTCGTTCCCCTGCCGACTTCACTCGCAACTTTGATCACGCCCCCATGCTGGGTGATGATGCCGTGAGCGGCGGCGAGGCCCAGCCCCGTACCCTTACCCACTTCCTTGGTGGTGAAGAACGGCTCGAAGATGCGCTTGAGCGTGTCTTCATCCATGCCATGGCCGGTGTCTCTGACCTGGACTCTGGCGTATGGGCCCACTTTGATGTGACCGAACGCTTCCATGCACTCCTCGTCGATTACCTGTCGAGAAAGCAGGAATTTCAACTCGCCCGGCTTGCCGTCCATAGCGTCGGCAGCGTTGGACGCCAGGTTCATGAGAACGGCACTGATCTGCCCGGCGTCGGCGAAGATTGCACCGTGCATCAGGCTGCGACTTTCACTGATCTTGATGGTCGAGGGCAACATGGTGCGAAGCAGCCCCAAGGTTTCGTCGAGGATCGTGCCGACTTCGATGTCTTCCTGGGCCAATTCCTCCTGGCGGCTGAAGGCGAGGATTTTCTTGACCAGGTCCTTGGCGCGACTAGCTGCCAGAACGACCTTTTCCAACCTTTCGCGGTGCGGACTTGCGTTGGGCAAATCTTTTATCATCATCTTGGTAAGCGCGACGATCGGCAGCAGCATGTTGTTGAAATCGTGGGCGATGCCGCTGGCGAGGTTGCCAAGGGATTCCATTTTCTCAGCCTGCTTTAAGAGGTTCTCCTGGGCGACCCGCTCGGTGATGTCTTGCTGAGTACCGATAAAATGGGTCACGGTGCCGTTCTCCCCCACAATGGGAAAAAGGCTGGCGCCCGACAGATAGGTGCTGTCATCCTTGCGTTTGCTCCGGAGCGCACCCCGCCATTCCCGGCGGGCGGCGATGGCCGCTAACAGCTCATCAAATGATTCCTGCGGCGTGTCACGCAGTTGTAAAATACGCGGGCTCTGGCCGATTGCTTCCTCGGGCGCATATCCGGTGAGTGCCGTGAACGCTGCGTTGACATATTCAATGGTCCCCACAGAGTTCATAATCATAATCGCGAGAGGGTTCTGCTCCACGACGTTCGACAGCTTGCGGAGCTCATTCTCCGCCCGTTTGCGCTCGGTGATGTCGACCGCAACCGTGCCGATTCCCGTGATCTCGCCTTCCGTCGACTTCACAGGGAACTTGATCAGAATGCGGTCACAGCTCTTGCCGTCGGGCTGCGGAACCCGCACCTCCCGCTCAAAAACCTTTCCGGTTGCGAGTACTTTCTTCTCGGCATTGCTCAGATTCTCGACCTCGACGGGGTTTTCCATGAACTCGCTCGCCTTCTTGCCGATGATCTCTTCGGCGTAATGGCCGAGCCATTGCTCATAGGGTCTGTTGACCAAGAGATAGCGGCCCTCCGTGTCCTTCAGATTCAGGCACACCGGCGTGTTGTCGAAGACCGCTC
>JACQSM010000033.1 GCA_016205965.1 Candidatus Uhrbacteria bacterium | reverse complement strand
GAATGGAAAAGCGCCGCTCGAATTGGCAGGCGCTCACATCATGAATATCGACCCTCTGAAATTGAAAAAGTAGCAACCTCGAGCTGGGACGCTACCGGCCCTTGAAATAAACCGGAAAGCATGCTTTCCTGAAGGGAACGTTCCTTCCCAACAAGCCTCAAGGAGGCCCCATGCGTCCTGCCTTGCTCTTGCTCCTGCTCACCGCCACCGGTTGCGCCCAGCTCGGCAAACTCGGCTCCGTCTTCAAGGCCGGCCTCTCCTTCAGACTGCCAGACATCGGCGACGCCGTACGCGACAAGCTCCCCAGCCCGCCCGAGCGGCAAAAGCCGGAAGAGCTCGAATTCGCTTTCCGATCGGCCTGGTACTCCCGGCTGATCGTTCAGGTTCCGACCGAAGGCTGGAAGTACGATCCCGTCGTCAGGGACGTCAATGAAGGCGACATCACCTACCACGTGGTCTTCCGGCACCAAAAAACCGGCGCCCGCATTTCGATGGAAGCCTCGACCAAGGGCGGCGGCGACGCTTTCATCATGCTCGACAACATCGCCAACATCCTCCGCATCATGCGGATACCGACGACCAGGGTGGCCAAGACCACCTACCAGAGCGTCGACGACTGGAGCATACATCGGGCGGAGTACGGCTGCGTCATTCCGCCGATCATAGATGCGGCGGCGGCGAATTGGCTGGCGGCCTTGGGCTGCGCCGACATATCGTCAGCCGCGTCGTTGCGGCGAAAGACGATCCTCCTCTCTTTCCACGATCCGCGACTGACGGCGGCGGCGGCCTCGATGCAGGTCCTGCTGCATGCCGAATGGCCCGAAGGCGGCGCCAAGAACGTCAACAAGGCGCTCTACACGCTGACTGCCCTCACTCGTATACGACCGGCTCTGTGATCGCCCGACGCACGTCGGGCGTTTTTTTATTTTAGAGAAGTTCGTGCTTGCCGCGCTGGGCCTCGGCCCGAACGCGGCGCCGGAGATCGCTCTGGGAAGCGCGGAAAGTCACGCCGACGATGGCGAGCGTGACGATTGTCGGCAGCCACTCGGGCAGATGCGCGCCGAACGATTCGGCGACCATGAAGGCGCCGAGGAAGCCGATCGAAGTCATGGCGCCGTTCTTCAGCCAGCGGTATTGGCCGACCTTGTCGATGCCTTTGATGGTGAGGTGGCGGACGACGAGGGCGCCGACGCCGTTGCCGACGAGGATCAGGCCGACGTTGGTGGTGAAGGCGAAAGCGCCGAAGATGCCGTCGATGCTGAAGGAGAGGTCGAGCATTTCGAGAAACATGAGCTTGGCCAGGTCGCCGTGGCCGGGTTTTTCGATCTCATGCTCCTGCTGCTCCGCCGTCTGGCGGAAACCATATAAGATGAAGAAGACGGCGTTGCCGATGGCGGCGGCGAGCATGGCCAGCGGACGGTCGCGCATCATCCAGAGGACGCCGACCAGAAGCAGCGCGGCCAGGGCGAAGAACCAGATGCCGTAGTGCGGCTTGACCAGCTTGTCGGGGACGAAATACGGGTCTTTCTTTTCGAGAAACAGCCAGTGGAAATAGAGCAGCAACAGGAACATGCCGCCGCCGATCAGGAGGATGTAGGCGTTCTGTTCCATGGCCCGGCCGGCGAGTTCGTCGCCGCCGAAGGTGGCCGCGACCGCCTGCCAGAGGCTGATGCCCGGGGTCACCAGCCAGACGATCAAGAGCGGCAGCACGCCGCGCACCAGAAAGACGGCGGTGAAAATGCCCCACAGCAAAAACCATTTGCGGGCCCGCAAGCTCATCGTCTTGAGCATGTGGGCGTTGACGATGGCGTTGTCGATGCTCTGGACGACCTCGAGGACGATGAGGC
The DNA here is from genome assembly GCA_016205965.1 of Candidatus Uhrbacteria bacterium. Taxonomy (GTDB): domain Bacteria; phylum Patescibacteriota; class Patescibacteriia; order SG8-24; family SG8-24; genus JACQSM01. The sequence goes on along the minus strand of JACQSM010000033.1, from coordinate 4,361 downwards.
CGATTATCGATACGAGAGCGGAGATCATGTTGGCATCGTCATGCCGCAGTATACCAATAACTGCCGCGATCGTAACTAAAACCGGTCCGCGATCGCGGGCCGGTTTTCATCTTCATTTCTTACCGGGGAAAAGCGCGTTCGTCTTGAGCTTGAGCACCCCGAAGAGATAGATGATCTCGAGAATGCCGGCGGTGTTGAACACCAGCAAGGCGATGAACCACCAGCCCTGCTTGCGCCCGGCCGCGTGCCAGAGCGCGAGACCCTTCCATGTGAGCGACCACAGCACGAACAGCGGCGCGAGTGAATACATCCACCCGGGACCCGACCAGCCCCAGCCGCCCATCATGCCTCCGTTGTAAAAATAGTTTTGCATACCCGAAAAGTATAGCACGCCGCGCTTCACGACTCCATCGCCAGCCGCGCCAGAAGATACGAAACGGCCGATTCCGCCCCTTGGTTCAGATTCACCGACGTCTCGCCCACGCCGTCATAGCAGCCGCCCGATACGCGATCGTAGACCACCTGTCCGAGCATGTTCTCTCCCAAAAACCAGTGAAAAGCTCGGCGGCGCAGCTCCGTGATCCGCGCATCGGAACCGATCCCCGACAGGACGGTCAGGGTGCGCACCATCGCCGCGGCGTCTTCCGGCTGCTGGTCGAAATACGAACGCTCGCCGCCGCGAAGGCACCAGCCCTTCTGCCCGATCGGCACGTACATGCCGTTGCTGAACGTCCGCGAAATCAGAAAGTCCAGCGTTTTTTTGCCGATCTCGAGGTAGGTCGCGTCGCCGGTCGCCTTCCCGGCCAAAAGCAGCGCTTCGGACAGCACGCTGTTGGCATACGTCAGGCACGGCTCGAACCACTCCCAATCGTCGGCGCGATACTCGCGATACAGCGCCGCCAAGTGGTCGCAGCGGCCGCGCAGCATGCGCTCGAGCGCGGCATCGGGCTTCTCGGACAAGAGCGCGTTGAGACCATCGACCATGAAGGCGGCGGCGCGCGGCGAGGCGAACTCCGGATTCGAGGCGAGAACGTCATCGACCATTTTTTTAGCCATCTGCCGATAACAGCCCGGCAATGCCGGCGAGGCCGCGGCGTACGCCAATGCCTGGAAAGCGCGGCCCCGGGCGTCTTCCTGATTCTCGCGGCAACTGACATCGACCAGGTTGACGCGGTCTTCGCCGACGTAATTGCAGAAGTTCGCCGGCGGATGCGCGGCCCCTCCGAGGAAGCGCAGATAGACGCCGATCAGCGGCAGGATCGAGGGCTTCCTGAATTTTTCGTAGTGAATGGTCGCGGCCAGCAGGGCGCGGGCGTTGTCGTCGACCGTGTAGCCCGTCGACTTGTCCGGAAGATGCATCTTGGCGAACTGCACGAGCCCGAAATCGTCGGTCATGTTCTCGAGATGCGACAGCTTGGCCGGCGGCAGCGCCATCTCGGCTTCGCGCAGGGCCGGAACGCAGACGGCATACGTTCTCCAGGTGGCCAAAGCGGCGTTCGGCCAGGTCGCGGCGCGGCTGCGGACATAAGCCTCGCGCCCCATGCGCAGTCGCGCCGGCGCGTCATCGAGCAGACGGCTGATGGCTTCGGCATAAGCCGCCGGATTCCGGAAATCCACAAGCAGACCGATATCCTCCGACACCAGTTCCTTGGCTTGGGCGAAGGCCGTCGAAATGGCCGGCCGGCCAGTGCCTAGAGCGTAGGACAGCGTTCCGGACACAGCCTGCGCCGGATCGAGCGAAGTCGCGACGTACACGTCCGCGGCTTGTAGGAATTTCAGCAGATCCTCGCCCGAAACGTACTCATTGTAAAAAAAGACGTTTTTTTCGAGCCCGAGCTCGCGGACGCGGCGCACGAGCGAAGCGCGATAGACCTCTCCCTCGTGCTGGACGACGTCGGGATGCGTGGCGCCAAGCACCAGGTAAAGCGCGTTCGGATGCCGCTTGACCACCGGCGGCAACGCCTCGATGACGTACTCGATGCCCTTGTTGCGGCTCAACAGGCCGAACGTAAGCAGGACCGATCGGCCTTCGAAGCCGAGCGCCACCTTCGCCTTCGCGCTCGTCTGATACGGCGTCGGTGGAATGCCGTGCGGAATGACGTCGATCTTTTCCTCGGGTACGCCGTACGCGTCGCGAAGCAGGCGCTTAGCCAATTGCGTCATGACGGTAACGCGATGAACGTCGCCGCTCAATCTTCTGACCACATCCCGCATCGCCGGCGCCGGTGCCGGCAAGACCGTGTGAAAGGTGATCACCATCGGTTTGACGCACGTTTCGGTGAACCGCAGCAAATGAGCGCCGAACTCGCCGCCGAAGATGCCGAATTCGTGTTGAATGTGCACGAGTTTCACCCGATCCAGATTGTTCATCTTCTCGGCGGCGGCGACGTAGTCCTGGGGCTGCCGCTGATCGATCTGGAAGATCACTTCCCTGGGATAGCGAGAGCGGACGATGTCATCGCGGTTCATGGCGATGACCTTCGATTCGCAGGCGGGCGCGTAAAGTTCCTCAATCGCCCGATTGAGGCTGGCGGCATAGGTCGCTATGCCGCAGGCGCGCGGCGGATACGTCGACAGGGACACTATCCAATTTTTGTGCTTTCTCTGCATAAAATACGACTGGCGAGTACCCTACCATATTTTCCGGCTGGAGTCGATACTCGCTTCATTACGGGGTCAGCGCGAAACGGCCCAGGCGCGTTTCTTTTCCGGCCGAATCCTGTTAAAATGCGAGAAACTAATGTCTCACCGGTACGCCACCGGCCGTCATCTTATGATCGAAATCAGGGACGAAGGAGTCATCCTGGAAAAATCCGACCTGCCGTTTGAAAACCAAGCGGTCCTGAACCCGGCCTGCATCGAAGTCGATGGCGTCACGCACATGTTCTACCGGGCGGTGCGCCGGGGCGACATGGTCTCCACGATCGGGTACTGCCAGCTGGTCGACAATAAAGTGATAAAGAGATCGGCCGAGCCGGTGATCCGGCCGGAATTCGACTACGAAAAGGGCGGCGTCGAGGATCCCCGGATCGTCCTGCTCGACGGCACGTATTATCTTTTCTACACCGCCTTCGACGAGAAGAACGCGCTCATCGCCTACGCCACCAGCACGGATCTGAAAAAATTCACCAAGCAAGGGACGATTTCGACCAAGATCACCTACGACGAAGCCGAGGACCTGTTCCGCCAATCGCGCGTCCGCGACAAATATTCTTTTTACGAAGCCTACTTCAAGGATATCGCCGGCAAGGACGTCATGCTCTGGGAGAAGGACGCGTTCATCTTTCCCCGGAAGTTCAACGGCAAGTTCGCCCTGGTGCACCGGATCCTGCCGGGAATCCAGATCCTCTTTTTCGACGACTTCAAGGATCTGAACGACGCCTTCTGGCGCAATTACCTCAAGGAGCTGAACAGATATATCCTGCTCGACTCCGAATTCAAATTCGAAAATCGCAACATCGGCGGCGGCTGTCCGCCGGTATGGACCAAGGACGGCTGGCTGCTGATCTATCACGCGGTCGAAGACCGGCCGCGCGGCAAGGTCTATCACGCGGCCGCCGCCCTGCTCGATCCCGAAGACCCGCTCAAAGTGATCGGCCGGCTCCCCCAGCCGCTGTTCTCGCCGACCTCGGAGGAAGAACGGCTCGGCGACGTCAACAACGTCGTTTTCCCGACGTCCGCCATCGTGAAGGACGGCCGGCTCTTCATCTATTACGGCGCCGCCGACTCCCGAATCATGTGCAAATCGGTCGATCTGGAGGAACTGGTGGGCGAACTGAAGCATTATGCGCTGGTGCACAAACCCTTTTCGACCGACAGCTTCCAGACGAAGGTCACCAAGCCGTGGGGCGAGGAGATCATCTATACGCCGCGCGAACTGGCCCGGACCGGAAAAATCCTGACGGTCAAAGCCGGCCGGAAATTATCCCTGCAATATCACGACCAAAAAGAAGAGACGCTGTGCCTGCTGTCCGGCAAGGCGCTGCTCTGGCTCGAAAACGACGCCGGCGCCATAGAAAAAATACCGATGGTGCCGTTTCAGGGCTATACCGTCGTGCAGCGCCAGAAACACCGCCTCGAAGGAGTCGAGGACGCCATGATCATCGAAGTCTCGTCGCCGGAGCGCGGCACCACCGTGCGCATCGACGACGAATACGGACGTCCAAACGAAACCGAGGAGATGCGGGTCAGAAAAAATCGCGGCTGGGACGGGGACGGCGGCGCGAAAGGCGCGGCGGCCTCAAAAAAAACCAGCAAACAATAAAAAAGATTTTTACGGGCCGACGACCAAGGCGAAGAACACCGCGACCGTCATTGCGGCGAAGGCGCCGACGGTATAGACGAGCAGCTTCACCGCCTCG
>JACQSM010000032.1 GCA_016205965.1 Candidatus Uhrbacteria bacterium | reverse complement strand
CGGCGCCGAGCTCGAGGATGCGGGGATCGACGGCGACGTCTGGCAAGCACCGCAGCGCGGTATGGGCGAAAATCCAGTAGCCGCCGGCGAAGCGATTGAAACGATCCAGGCCGGCCATGGTGCGGCGCCTGATCTCGATTGGGACGGCGGGATCGTCGATCCATTCGAGCATGTGCGGATCCATGCGCCGGTCGAGCCAGCCGGCTTGGGGACCGCCGCGAGGCATGGCGGAAACTTCGGAAACCGAACTTGCATGGCGCGCTCTCATGCGTCTTCTCCTTGGCAAGAACAACGGCCTGTCCGGGCCGCGCGGGTCCTTACCTCCGGACTTTCCGTGATACCACGGCCGCCGGGCCGCGTCAATCTTCGGTTTCGGCGGCGACGGCGTTGACGCGCTGGCCGCTGGCCATCGAAACCAGCATCGAAAAAACGAAAAACGCGATCGAGCACAGCACGACCGTGGCGCCGCTGGCCAGGTTAAGATAGTAGGAGGCGGTCAATCCGCAGACGACCGAAAGCATCGACACGGCCACCGACAACAGCCAGGTCGAGCGGAAGCCGATGCGGAACTGCATGGCGGCCAGCACGGGGATGACCATCAGGGCGCCGATCAGCAGCACGCCGACGACGTTGATCGAGATGGCGACGGTGGCGGCGCCGAGAATGGCGAGCACGCGGTTGAGCAGCCGGACCGGCAGGCCGCCGGCGCGGGCGACCTCCTCGTCGATCGACACGGCCAGAAGCGAGCGCCAGATGGCGGCAATGGCCGCGAACGCCGCGACGCCGATGGCGGCGATCTGGCCGACGGCGGCATCGGTGACCGTGAGGACGCTGCCGAAGAGGTAGTTGCTGATGTTGACGCCGCCGGCCGGGCGCAGGCCGATCAGGACGACGCCGAGCGACAAGCCGCCGAACAAAAACAGCGAAACGATGGTATCGGACGAGAGCGTGCGCTGCTCGCGGATCTTCTCGATGCCGAGAATCGCCAAGACGCAGGCGAGAAGCGCGGCCCACACGGCCGAAATGCCCAGGAACAGGCCGCCGGCGACGCCGGCCAGCGAAACGTGTGCCAGCGTGTCGGCCATGGCCGAGTAGCGCCGGACGACGAAAAAGATGCCGATGGTCGGCGCCAAGACCGCCAGGATCAAGCCGGCTTCGAAGGCGCGAATCATGAAATCGTACTGCAGAATGGCGGGCATACTAGTCGGCGTGTTCGCTTAACTCGGCTTTGTTCGCGTGATAGATGTTGCGCCAGGCCTGGCCGGTGACCAGGCAGGCTTTGGAGCCGTGGCAGACGAGCTCGTGGCGCAGGCAGATGGCCGAGTCGGCCTCGACGGCAATGCGGTGGACGTCGTGGGTCACGAACAGGATCGTCTTGCCGGACTTGTTGAGCTTGCGCAGCGAGGCGTAAAAATCCTCCCGCGAGGCCGGATCGAGTCCGCCCATCGGTTCATCGAGCACCAAGATGTCGGCTTCGGCGGCCAGGGCCCGGGCCAGGAGTACCCGCTGGCGTTCGCCGCCGGAGAGCGAGGCGATGGTGCGTTCCCGAAGACGTTCGATCTCCATGGACTTGAAGGCCGAAGCGACCGCCTTGGCGTCGGCGGGCCCGAAACGCCTCCAGGACCCAAGGACCTGAACCCGGCTGGCGGAAACGACCTCATCCGCCGTGGCCGGAAAATTGGCGTCGAGCAGGCCGCCGAACTGCGGCACGTAACCGATCCGCCGCCGCGCCAGGAGGATGTCGATCGGCACGCCGAAGATCCGGATGGCGCCGGCCGTCGGCTTGGTCAGGCCGAGCATGATGCGCACCAAGGTCGTCTTCCCGCCGCCGTTCGGGCCGATGATGGCGACGTAGGAGCCGGACTGAATTTCGAAAGAAAAATCGTCGAAGAGCACCTCGCCATTGCGCTCGAAGGTCAGGTTCTCGACGGCGATGGCCGGTTTTTTTACGGACATACCATTGCCGTTCGGAGGTTGGCGAGATTTTGACGCATGACGGTCAGATAATTTTTTCCGGTGACCAACTCCTCGCCGGTCAGCCCTTCGAGCGGGTTGAAGACCAGCGTTTGGGCGCCGATTTCGCGGGCCAGCGTTTCGGCCATCTCGGGACTGGCGAGCGTTTCAAAAAAGACGTGACGGATGCCGCGCCGTTCGGCCTCGCGGACCAAGGCGGCGAGCGCGCCGGCCGACGGTTCTTCGTCCGGCGACAGGCCGGCGATCGCCAGCTGCGTGAAGCCGTACCGCCGAGCCAGATAAGCGAAGGCGGCATGGGAAGTGATGGCTTCACGGATCTGGCACGAGGCCAGGCCGCGGCGGAAGTCGGCGTCGAGCGATCGCAGCTCGGCGACGTATGAGTCGGCGCGATCGCGATATTCGGCGGCATGCGCGGGATCGATGCCGGCGAGCGCGTCGCGAATCGCTTCGACCTGCCGCTGCGCGAGCACCGGATCGAGCCAGAAATGCTCGTCGAACATCTCGCCTTCTTCCTGATCGACCGGAGGCAGAAGCTCGCCCATGAGCGGCCGCATCTCCAGCGTCTTGACGCCGCGTTCGCCAATAGCGCCGGCCAGCCGCGATGCCCAGACATCGACTCCTCCCCCATTATAGACGAAAAGATGCGATCCGTAGATGGACGCGACCTGCCGGGGCGTCGGCTCGAAATCATGCGGCTCGGTGCCGGCCGGCGTGATGTTCGAAACCGCGACCATGTTGCCGCCGACTTTGGCGGCGAATTCGGCCAACGGATAAAAGCTGGCGACGACGTCGATGCGCCCGGATCGGACTTCGACCGCCGTTCGGTCGTCGGCCAGAAACACGAATGCTCCGAGAACCGCAACCGCCGCCGCCACGACCGCGAAAATGTATGTCTGACGGTGCATGAGCAAATGCAAATGAGTTACATTTACATTTTATACCTCTATGCTAGAGTGTCGTCAAGGACTGACTTCCATGCGCCAAGCTCGCCACGCAAGCACAACCGCGCAGGAAAGCCGCGCGCTTCTAACCAAGCGGCGGCTCAAAGTGACCAAAGCGAGATTGGTCGTATTGGACGTGCTGCGTTCGGCCCGGCGGCCGATGAGCGTCCATGAACTTCTCAAGGCCGCCCGCGGACGGGCCGGCGGCACCGTCACCGTCTATCGCATGGTCAACTCGTTCGTGGCCCGCGGCATCCTGCGCGCGGTCAATCTGCGCCACGATCATCTCGACTACGAATTGATCGGCCCGACCGATCACCATCACATCGTCTGCGTGAAGTGCGGCCTGATCGAGGACTTCACCGGCTGCGGCGCCGGCCGGATGGCCGCGGCGGTGCTGAAAAAATCGCGGTCGTTCAAACTCGTGCGCGAACACGCCATCGAGCTGTTCGGCACCTGCCGCTCCTGCGCCGGCGCCGAACCGTCGTCCAAGAAATGACACTCCCCGGGCCAAGGCCCCGGGTTTTCGGGGCAATAAAAAATCCCCGATCATCGTCGGGGCGTCGGAATCGCGGAGCCTCTTCAGATACGCGCGTAGGGTTCGGCCAGATAGCCGGCCTGTTGGCCGACGAAACGCAGGTGGGCCGGCTTCGGAAACACCAGCAGCGCATCGTCTTTGACGCGGAGCGGCTCGTCTCCGTGATGGCCGATAAGCTGCTTGGCGCGGATGCGCTGGAAATTATACTCGCCGACGCCGGGCGCGAACTCGAAACCGCGCGCCGTGACCATGATGCTCTCCCGCAGCAAGTACCACTCCTTCCGGCGCGGCGTGAACCGGTGCGCGGACGTGCCGCGGATCCAGCCGCCGTCCGCCATGACGGCGATCATCTCCGCTACGACGGCATCGGCTTTCGAGGTCGCATCTGCACAGCCTGTCTCGTAGCAGATGCCGGAGCCGCGCGCGGCGAAGAACTCGTCGAGGGTGACAGCTTCGCCGGCGAAGATCCAGCTCGGATCGGAGATCCCGCGTTCGAAGTCCAGCAGCCGCAGGACCCGCAGATCGGCCGCCGTCGGCAATCGTTGCACGACGGCGAATGGCTCGGAGAGCGAATTAGTGGCGTGGAGATCGATCCCGAGCTGCACCGTCTCGAACACCCGGGCCAGTTCGCGGGCCCGGCGTTCCTCATAACCGTCGCCGGCACCGGTGAGTACGGCCTTGGAAAAACAGGCGTTGAGATTGGCGCCGGGCATGGAGCCGCGCGTCTGGCGCTTCATAGCCAGCAGGTTGCCCAGGGCCAGGATCAGCGCTCCGGCGGCAAGTTCCAGTTCGCCGCTTTCGAACTTGCGGCGCAATTTTCGAACGACGGCGATGCCGGTGCGTTCGTTGCCATGGACGCCGCCGACGATGGCGATCGTCGGGCCGGGCGCGTCGGCGGAAAACTTCTCAACCTCATCGGCCAACAGCTCTGGTTTCATCGTTGATCCCCTTTTCTCAATGACCGTAGGGTAGGTATACGCTTTTTCGGCCGCTTGTCAACCTGCCTCTCGAACTGTCCCGCGACCATTGCCCATCAGGCCGTTTTTGGCTACAGTAAGGCCGTTCTATGCCAAGTGTCGTAAAGCGGCTTTTAGTCGGCCGGCCCCTCAAAACGATCCAAACCTCCGACGAACGGCTGACAAAGAGAGCGGCCCTGGCGATCTTCTCGTCCGACGCCCTCTCCTCTACCGCCTACGCTACCGAGGAAATCCTGCTCGTCCTGGTGCTCGCCGGTTCGGCCGGCATGTCCTTGGCGTTGCCGGTCGCGGCGGCCATCGCCGTCCTCTTGGGCATCATCGTCACCTCCTACGGTCAGACGATCCGCGCCTACCCCTCGGGCGGCGGCGCGTATATCGTGGCCAAAGAAAACCTGGGGCACGGCTGGGGTCTGATCGCCGGCGCGTCTCTCCTGATCGACTACATATTGACGGCGGCCGTCTCGGTCAGCGCCGGCGTCGCCGCCATCACCTCGGCCTTCCCCAACCTCTATCCCGAACGCGTCCTGCTGGGCGTCCTCGTCCTCGCCGTCATCACTATCGGCAATCTGCGCGGCCTGCGCGAATCCGGCAGACTCTTCACCGTGCCGGCCTATCTCTTCGTCGGCAGCGCCGGCCTGATGATCCTGGCCGGCGTCTGGAAGCTGGCGAGCGGGGCCCCGTTCGCCCAAGCACCGGCGTCCGGAAGCGAAGCGATCACCTGGCTGCTCGTCCTCCACGCGTTCGCATCCGGCTGCGCCGCCCTGACCGGCATCGAGGCGATTTCGAACGGCGTCCAAGCGTTCCAGAAACCCGAAGCCAAAAACGCCAGGACCACCCTGTTCGTCATGGGCGGAATCCTGGCGGTGCTGTTCTTGGGCATCACCTTCCTGGCCCGAATGATGGGCATCGTCCCGGTCGAAGGCGAAACGGTCGTGTCGCAGATCGCCCGCCGCCTGTTCGATCACGGTTTCCTCTATTATCTGGTGCAGTGCTCGACCGCGCTGATCCTGCTCATGGCGGCCAACACCAGCTTCGCCGGCTTCCCGCGCCTGGCTTCGATCCTGGCTCGCGACAAATATCTGCCGATCCAGCTGGTCAACATGGGCGACCGCCTGGTGTTCTCGAACGGCATCATGCTCCTGGCGCTGTTTTCCGCCTTGCTGATCGCCGGTTTCGGCGGCGACACCCACCGCCTGATCCCCCTTTACGCCATCGGCGTCTTCACCGGTTTCGCGCTCTCGCAGTTCGGCCTGGTCAAAAAATGGATCAGCGAAAAAGACGCCGGCTGGCGCGGCTACGCGACATTGAACTTAGCCGGCGGACTGGTGACGACCGTCGTTCTGGTGATCCTGACGGCCGCGAAATTCTGGCATGGCGCCTGGGCGATCCTGGTGGTCGTGCCGATCCTGGTCGCGGCCATGCTCGGCATCCGCCGCCACTACACCCATCTGCGAACCGCGCTGACCTTGGGCCAGGTGATCGAAGCGCCGATTCCGAACGAGCACTACGTCATCATGTTCATCGGCGACATCCACAAAGGCACGGTGGCCGCGGCCCGCTACGCCAAAACGCTCAAGCCGACGATGATCAAGGCGCTGCACATCAGCCTCGACGAACGCGACAGCGCCGAGATCCGCGAAAAATGGGATCGCTGGGGCATGGACATCCCGCTCATCATCACGCCCTCGCCCTACCGCCAGGTCGTCGACATCCTGCTCCACTACGTCCGAGAGATCGAGCATCAGCACCCGCAGGCGGCCATCACCGTCATCCTGCCCGAGTTCGTCTGCCCGCACTGGTGGCAGCTCCTGCTCCACAACCACATAGCCTCGCGCATCAAGAACGCGCTGCTCCACGAGCGGGTCGCGGTCGTGAGCGTGCCGATTCAGCTGCAATAAAATGAAAAGAAAGGCCACCCCGGCTGGGGGTCGCTTTTGCAGACACGGGTCTGGCCGCCGGCGCGGCCCGCCCTACGCCTCGGCGCGCCACCCGTCCTTCGGACGGGACCAGCTGGCGCGCCTGCGGAGTATCTGCAAAAGCGACCCCCAGCCGGGGTGGCCTTTCTTTTCCTTCTTACGGCACCTCTTTGATCTCGACGACGTTCACGTTGCCCGACTTCCCGACCGGGTCACCGGCGACGACGATGATCTTGTTGCCCTTCTTGAGCATTTTTTTTGCCTTGAGATGCGCGATCGATCCGGCGACCAGTCCGGCCAAGGTGGCGTATTCGCGGACGACGAACGGTCGGACGCCCCAGGACACGGCCAGCTGGCGGCAGACCCGAGGATCGTCGGTCACGGCATAAACGGGCAGTTCGGCCCGGCAGCGGCTGACGACCTTGGCTGAACCGCCGGATTTGGTGGTGACGACGATGGCGTCGGCCTTGGCGTCAATCGCGAGAAGGCCGGCGATTTCGCCCATGGCGATCGAAGTCGAACCGCCGGCCGTGCCGAAGCCGGGCGCCATGTTGTCGAACGGCGAGGCCTCGGTCTGCATGACGATCTTGGCCATGGTCTTGACCGCCTGCAGCGGATACTTGCCGCTGGCCGATTCGCCCGAGAGCATGACGGCGTCGGTATGGTCGATGACGGCGTTGGCGACATCCGAGACTTCGGCCCGGGTCGGGCGCGGGTTGCGGATCATCGAGTCGAGCATCTGGGTCGCAACGACGACCGGCTTGGATGCGGCCAGGCATTTTTTGATCAGCATCTTCTGCACCAGCGGCACGTCCTCGGCCGGCGTCTCGATGCCGAGGTCGCCGCGCGCCACCATGATACCGTCGACCGCCTTGATGATCGAGTCGATGTTCCGGATAGCCTCGTGCTTTTCGATCTTGGCGATGATCCTGATCGGATTGGCGGTCTTCTTCTTGAGTTCTTTTTCGTAGCGGCGGATCAATTTGCGCAGATCCTCGATCTCCTTGGCGGTGCGCACGAACGACAGAGCCACCCAGTCGACGTCGTTAGCGACGCCGAACTTCAGATCCAGCTTGTCCTTTTCGGTGATGGCCGAAACCGAAAGGGACGCGGTCGGCACGTTGAATCCCTTATGCGACGTGAGTTTGCCGCCGATGATGACTTCGCAGACGAGATCGCGTCCTTTGACGCCGCGAACCATGACCTCGAGCAGGCCGTCATCGAGCAAAATACGGTCCCCTTTTTTGACATCCTTATGCAGCTGCGCGAAACCCATGGGAATCTTGGGCAGCTTGGCTTTGGGATCGGTGGTGAAAATGACGCTGGTGCCGGGCTTGAGATCGACTCCCTCCTTGGGAAGATCGCCGACGCGGATCTTCGGGCCTTGGAGGTCTTGGAGAATGGCGATCGGCTCGTCGAGATTGCGCGAGGCCGCCCGGAGGCGCCGAATCAGCTCGGCGTGGTCGTCGTGCGTGCCATGCGAAAAATTGAGCCGGGCGACGTTCATGCCCGCCTTGATGAAGGCTTCCAGCATTTTGGGCCGGTCCGAGGCCGGTCCGATGGTACAAAAAATCTTGGTCCGTTTTACCTGATGCATAACTCTGGCGTTCGCTGCCAGTATACCACAAGACTGTCTAGGCCTTCTTGATCCGGCCGGCCATGAGCTTGTCGATCTCGTCCTGGAAGGTCTTGACGTCGGTGAACGAACGGTAGACCGAGGCGAAGCGGATATAGGCGATGGTGTCGAACTGGCGCAGCCGCTTCATGACGATTTCGCCGATCTCCCGGCTGGTGAGCTCGGCCTTTTTCTTTTTCTGGATGTCGCGCTCGATCGAGCCGACCAGCGACTTGAAGCGTTCGCCGGTGAAAGGCCGCTTTTCGAGCGCCTTGCGCAGCCCGTTCTCGAGCTTCTCGCGCAGATAGGGTTCGCGGCGGCCATCGCGCTTGACGACCGAGACATCCAAAATCTCGACCTCTTCGAAGGTCGAGAATCGGTAGCCGCACTTCATGCACTCGCGGCGGCGGCGAATCCGGAGGCCGTCGCCGGTCATGCGGGAGTCGACTACTTTGGTATCGCTGAAGTTGCAAACGGGACAACGCATAACCAGAGAAGGCGGGCTAAAGCCCGCCCTCCGTCTTTAATCACAGCATCTTTCGCCTGATGAAAGCCGGAATTTCGACGTCCTCCTCGTCGCCGGCGGCCGCGGCGACCGCGACCGGCTGCGGCGTCTTCTCAACCGGACGGGACGGAATCATGCGCTTGGCAAAGGTCTTCACCGGGGCGGGTTCTTCGGCTTCAGGTTCTTCGGCAACCGCCTGGCGCACCGGAGCGACCGGTTTCGGCTCGGGGGCCGGCGCGGCGGCGACCGGTTCTTTCTTGAGGAAACGGTTGGTGGAATACGACGAATCTTCCAGCGCCCGCTTCTCGACCCGGGGCTTCTCGCCGTTCTCGAAACCGGTGGCGATGACGCAGATTTTGACGTCGTCCTTCATGCCCTCGTCGATGACGGCGCCGAAGATGACCTTGGCCGAGGCGTCAGCCGAGGCCGTGATGACGCGGGCGGCTTCGGAAACTTCGTGCATCGAGAGATTCGGACCGCCGGTGACGGTGAAAAGGATGCCCTTGGCGCCGTCGATGGCGACCTCCAGGAGAGGGCTGGAAACGGCGGCCTTGGCGGCTTCGACCGCGCGATTCTCGCCGCCGGCCCGGCCGATGCCCATGAGGGCCGAGCCCTGGTTGGTCATGATCGCCTTGACGTCGGCGAAGTCGACGTTGATGAGTCCGGGAATGGTGATGAGCTCGGAGATGCCTTGGACGCCCTGGCGCAGCACGTCATCGACGGTGTCGAAAGCTTCCAAAAGCGGCGTCTTCTTGTCGACGATCTGGAGGATGCGCTCGTTGGGAATGACGACGATGGTGTCGACCTTCTCGGCCAGCTCGGCGTAGGCGCGTTCGGCGATCTCGGTGCGCTGTCGGCCCTCGAATAGGAACGGCTTGGTGACGACGGCGACGGTGAGTGCGCCCATGTCCTTGGCGATTTCGGCGATGACCGGCGAAGCGCCGCTGCCGGTGCCGCCGCCCATGCCGCAGGTGATGAAGACCATATCGGCGCCCTTAAGGACGTCACGGAGTTCGTTCTGGCTCTCCTCGGCAGCCTTGCGTCCGACCTCCGGATCCATGCCGGCCCCGAGACCGCGCGTCAGAGCTTTGCCGAGATGAACCTTGACCGAGGCGTGCGAATAATGAAGCGCCTGGACGTCGGTGTTCGCCGCCAAGAATTCGACGCCTTTGATCTTCGAGGCGATCATGCGGTTGACGGCCGAGCCGCCGCTGCCGCCGACGCCGAT
>JACQSM010000029.1 GCA_016205965.1 Candidatus Uhrbacteria bacterium | reverse complement strand
GATGCCGAGATCGCGCGCCTGGCCGACTACCACTATCTCATCGGCGAGATGGACGGCAACGACAGCAACGTCATGAAAACCGCCGGCGGCAAACTGATGAACTTCGACCGGGGCTTCGCCTTCACCGACAACAACAAATGGATTTCGTCGATGCCGATCGCCCGCGCCCTGGAACGGAAGCTGCCGGCCGATCCCGACATTTTGCAGGCTGTCGAGAAGTATCGGGCGTCCGGCGAAATCCAAACGGCGGTGCGGGAGGCGTTCGAAAAAGCCTTCGCCAAGGACGGCTTGGTCCGATTCGACGCCATGAACGAACGCATCGATCGCTATCTCAAGAACCGGGGCATACCGGCCGACGTCCTGCCGAAGTGGAAAAAATAAGCCGTGAATGACACTCCCCGGGCCAAGGTCCGGAGAGTGTCATTCGCCCTGTTCCATGATGTGGTGCTGCTGGGCCCGCAGCAGCTCGGCATAGATGCCGGCGCGCTTCGCTAATTCCTCATGCGTGCCCGACTCGGCGATGCGGCCGTCCTTCAACACCAAGATGACGTCGGCTTCGGCCACAGTCCGCAACCGATGCGCGATCACGAAGGTCGTGCGTCCGGCCATGAGTTCCCGCAACGAATCCTGAATCAGATTTTCTGTCTTGCTGTCGAGGTGGGCGGTGGGTTCATCGAGTATCAGAATGCGCGGATCGCGCAAAAAAGCCCGGGCCAGGGCGACCCGCTGGCGTTCGCCGCCGGAGAGCTTCAGACCGCGCTCGCCGACGATCGTCTTATATTTTTCAGGCAGCGATTCGATGAACTCGTCGAGACGCGCCAGCCTGGCCGCCCTTTGCACGTCGGCGTCGCCGGCGTCGGGCCGGCCATAGCGGATATTGAAATCGATGGTCTCGTGAAAAAGCGTCAGATCCTGCGGGACATAGGCCATCTGGGAGCGCAGTGAACGCAGATTGACCTGGCGGATATCGACGCCATCGACCAGAATCCGCCCCGACTGCGGCTCATTATATCGTCCCAACAGGTCCACCAGGGTCGTCTTGCCTTCGCCCGATTCGCCGACCACGGCGACTTTCATGCCCGCGCGCACGACGAAAGAGACGTCTTCCAGCGCCGGACTGTCCTTTCGGTAGCGGAACCGGACGTTGCGATATTCGACGCCGCCCTTTATATCCATCGTCTTACCCCGGTCATACTCCTCCGGCTTCTCGTCCAACAACGATTGCAGGCGATGATAGCTCGTTCGGAATCTCAATGCCGTTCGGAAGCGCCATTCCATGTATTGGACGTAGCCGAAAATCGTAAACGTGTATGCGGTGACGGTCGTCATCTGCCCGAGCGTGAAACGGCCCGTCACGAAATCATGGACCGCCAGCAGGATGGTGGCGAAGGACGCGGCGACGACGATGACGTTCCGGACCCCGATCAGCTTGCCCCAGAAAAAACGCAGAAAACCGATCTCGGCTCGGACGTATTTCTTTTCACCCTTGGCCAGGGTGCGCTCGACATACCGTTCGTTCGTCGTCGATTTCACCACCAAAATGTTCCTTAGCGCGTCCCAGCCGAATGCCGACGTTCGTTCTTCGATCTTGGCCTTGTCCGTGAGGAGCTCGTTCGTCTGCGAAGCCATGATCCTGCCATGCACGATCAGCAGAGCGATGCCAATGGTAACCGCCCCGGCAATCTTCACATCAAGAATCGAGAGATATATTACGATGGCCGCAATGGCGATGAGCGCCGGCCCCATATCGAAGAGCGCAGCGTCGATCATGTTCGACATCTCCCACTTCATCTTCCCGAGCTGTTCGGTAGCCTCCTGTTTCTTTTTGCCGTAATGAAACGATAGCGGCAGACGCAGCATTCGGCCGATCGTGCGGAGATACCATCGTTCGGCGGCCAGCATGCCGACGCGCTCGCCCTGGTAACCGATGAAATTGCGCAGCGCGTCGGCGAAAAGCCGCATCAAAAACCATGCAGTCACGGCGCCGCCGTACCAGAGGATCGGCTCGCGCTTCGAGGCATATTCAAAAGCGCTTCCCAAGGCGATCGGTCCGGCCAGATCGAGCCCGGCGGCGGCGAACGCCAAAACCGTCGCCATGACGACCGTCCGGCGGTAGGGGTTGATTTCTTGGGCTATAAATGCTAAAACCTCTCTCATACCTCACATCTTAGCAGACTTTATCTCCGCAGCCGCGCCGGTTATACTACAACTGCCATGCGATTCCCCAACCGCGCCGACATCAAGCGTTCGCATATCATGCACGGGCTCTCCCTCCTGGGCCTCTTGATCATGGCCTATCTCACCTGGGTCCACTATTCGCCGGTGAACTCGTCGCTCTGCAACCTGTCGCCGAACTTCTCCTGCGACGTCGTCAACAAGAGCGTTTTCAGCGAATTCCTGGGCCTGCCAATTTCGATACTCGGCATTTTGTTTTTCCTCTCGATCATGGCGATTCCGCTCCTCAAGAACGTACAAAAACCTCACGCCCTGATCGCCCTGATCGCCCTGTTCAACGTCCCTTTCGCGCTCTCGCTGACCGGCGTCGAGATTTTTTATCTCGGCTCGATCTGCGTCTTCTGCGAGATCTCTAAAATGTTCATGCTCGGCATCCTGGCCCTGGCCGTCAAAGAGTCGCATTCCCGCGGCCATCGTTTGGCGCGCAATCATGTCCTCTGGGTCTTGCTGCTCGGCGCGGCCGTCGCGGCGATCAACTACCGCCTCCTGGCTTAAGGCCCGCTCGGAGCCGCCCGTCGGCCTCAATGGGCCTTGAGAGTGTCGGTTCATGTTGTTATAGTGGGAACAAGCACCTCCGCTCCATGTCTTTTCTGGCTAAAAAATCGTCCAACGAGGAACTCTCGCTATTCCCCGGCATGTCTGCCGGCGGAACCGGCTTGAGCGCCGACGAG
Source organism: Candidatus Uhrbacteria bacterium (assembly GCA_016205965.1). Taxonomy (GTDB): domain Bacteria; phylum Patescibacteriota; class Patescibacteriia; order SG8-24; family SG8-24; genus JACQSM01. The sequence continues at coordinate 6,131 of JACQSM010000029.1, read as the reverse complement.
GGCCGGCTGGCCGTCGACGTCTACGAAACCGACAAGGATATCGTGGCGGTCACGACCATCGCCGGCGTCGAGCCGGAGAACCTCGAGGTTTTCGTGCACAACGACCTGCTGACCATCCGCGGCCGGCGGCAGAACGAATGCGAGGCCGGCGACTATCTGGTGCGCGAGTGCCACTGGGGCGCGTTCTCGCGCTCGCTGATCCTGCCGACCGAAGTCGACGCCGAGGCGATCGCCGCCACGCTCAAGAACGGCGTCCTCTCGGTGCGCATGCCCAAGATCCACCGCTCCAAGCGAATCGCCATCAAAGAAGCCTGATAGCCGAAGCAGCATGAGCGAGCAAAAAAACCGCTCTCGAGGGATAATCGCGAAGATCAAGAAGACGGGACGCATGCTGGCGTTTTTTTTGTTCGTCGCCTTGCTGGCCGGCGTCGCCGCTTACGGCGCCGACGCCACCTTCACCGACGGCCGCATAGCCCAAGGCGTTTCGATTTTGGATATCGACGTCGGCGGCAGGAGCAAGGACGAAGCCATGAAACTGCTTCGGGACAGAGTCACCGGCCTGGTGATCACCTTCGAGGCCGATACCGCCCGAACGACCCTGGTGCCGACCACCGAGCGCGGCAAGAACGATCCGATCGCCCTTTTCGAAGCCGACGCCGCCATCGATAGCGCATTGTCCGTCGGCCGGCGGGGCCACCCCCTGCTTCGGGCATCGAGCCGGGTGAAGTCCCTGCTCGCCGGCACCTCCATCCCGCTGCCTTACCGCCTCGATCGGAAGGCGCTCGAAAGCGAACTCCGCGCCGCCTTCGCCTCGAAAGTACGGCCGGCCCGCGATGCCCGCCTGCTGGTGCGGCTCGACCGTTCATCTGGCGATGTCCTTTCATCCGTCTTGCCCGAAGAGGAGGGAGAGACGTTCGATGTCGACAACGCCGTGGCCGAAACCGAGGAACGTCTGCGTTCCTTCTCCGTCGATCCCGTGGTCGTGCCGGTGAAAAAGGACTTTCCGGAACTGACCGTCAACCAGGTCGAACCGGTGCTCAAGCTGGTGCCGGCGGCGCTCGCGCATGCCCCCTTCGCCATGACGGCCAATGGTAAACGCTGGACGGTGACGAAAGGTTTGCTCGCCGACTGGCTTTCGGCCGCGCCGTCCGCCAACGCCGCCGAGCTCGGCCTCGACCGCGACAAGGTCACGACCTATCTCAAAACGATCGCGCCCGACTTGGAGGCCGAGCCGAAAAACGCCGTTTTCGAAATGAAAGACGGCAAAGTCGTCGCCTTCGAACCGTCGGTCGACGGTTCGGCCCTCGACATCGACGCCGCCTTCGAAACCATCAAAACCGCCGTGTTGAACGCCGGCATCGACACGCTCGACCTGCCGATCGCCATCGTCAAACCGGAGATCACGACCGAATCTTCGAATCCTTACGGCATCCGCGAAGTCATCGGCATCGGAGATTCGAACTTCCGTGGCAGTCCGGCCAATCGCAAGGTGAACATCCGCGTCGGGGCGAAGTCGCTCGACGGCATCATCGTTCCGGCCGGTGAGGAATTTTCACTGCTCAAAGCGCTCGGCGACATCGACGGCGCGCATGGCTATCTTCAGGAATTGGTCATCAAAGGCGACAAGACCACGCCCGAGTTCGGCGGCGGCCTGTGCCAGATCGGCTCGACCACCTTCCGGGCAGTCCTCGCTTCCGGCCTGCCGGTCACCGAGCGCCGCAACCATTCTTACCGCGTCCCCTATTATGAACGCGCCGGCGACGGCAGCTACATCGGACCGGGCAAGGACGCGACGATCTACGATCCGGCCCCGGACTTCAAATTTCTCAATGACACCGGGGCGGCCGTCATGATTCGCACCGAAATCGAAGGCAACACGCTGCGTTTCGTCTTCTGGGGAGTGAATGACGGCCGCAAGGCCGAGCAGACGGCGGCCAGAGTCTGGAACATCATTCCGCCGCCCGAGAAAAAACTGATCGAAACGACCGAACTCAAGCCGGGCGAAACCAAGTGTACCGAAAGGCCGCATGAGGGCGCCGATGCCATGTTCACCTACACCGTCACCTACCCCGGCGGCGAGGTGAAAACCAAGGATTTCTTCAGCCGTTACAGGCCCTGGGGCGAGGTCTGCCTGGTCGGCGTCGATCCGTCCAAAGCCTCGTCGGACGCCGCGGCAACCACCGACGGCCTCCCGTCAGCCGACGCCTCGGGAGCGACGGGAAGATAGTTTCCGCATTTTTTAGCCCAAGATTTTGACATAAAGAAAAGCCCCAAGGAGTCGCGCTCAAGGTGGTTAGTTAGAGGTATGTTCGAGCCGGAGCCCGACGCACCCTTCAAATAACCCCCATGCTTGTCGTGAGCGCGAGTCTCTGGGGCGTTTCAACCGACAGTCAAATTTACCACAGCAAATGAGGACTGTCAAGTACTGAAGTCAGACTTTACTCGAGGGGGCGGAAAAGGTCAAGCGCTTATACCTACCTATAGATATATTTTGGCTTACAACAGCTAAAAATACGACCGCCAAAACGCTCCCTCGTTGACATCTCGCCGTTTATATGAGATCATAATTTTTCCGGTCTTTCACCCGCGACCGTCCAACGACGGCCGTTTAACCAAGGAGAGCAGTCAATGTGCTTCGGTGCCCTCAAACCCGCTCCGTGGCGAACGCCCCTGGAGCAATACAACCGGTACATGCAGTTGAAACAGTTCTCTCTTGCGGCGCGGTTGGCCCGCGACCACCGCCTCGGCGAGGATCTTCGCATCCACGCCATCATGATGCTCTGCGGCCACCTCCGCGAGCAACACGAGTTCGAGGCCGCCCAACTGCTTGAGCAAGAGCATGGCCTGCCGGAAACCGCGCAGGCAGACTACCTGCTCAAGCTGGCCGCCATCGCAGAGCTGCCGACGGCCGAAGCCGAGAAGTTCGTTCTCGGTCCCATCGGCGCGCAGTAACGCCAAACCCGACACGAAAGTGCCGGGTTTTTTCTTTGTCCGCAACGCTACTTGATGATCTTGTCGATCAAACCGTACTTGAGGGCTTCTTCGGCGGTCATGAAATAATCGCGGTCGGTATCTTTTTCGACCTTGGCGAATGGTTGGCCGGTCGAGTCGGCTAAGAGCTGATTGAGCATGTCCTTCATTTTGAGAATCCGCTCGGCCCGGATTTTTATGTCCGATGCCTGGCCCTCGGCCCCGCCCAGCACCTGGTGGATCATCACCTCGGCGTTGGGCAGCGAGAAACGCTTGCCCTTGGCGCCCGCGGCCAAAAGCACCGCACCCATCGAAGCCGCCATGCCGATGCAGATGGTCGCCACGTCGGCCTTGATGTAGTTCATGGTGTCGAGAATGGCGAGACCGGCCGTCACCGAACCTCCCGGGCTGTTGATGTACAGCTTGATGTCCTTGGTCTTGTCCTGACTCTCGAGAAACAGCAGCTGGGCCACGACGATGTTGGCGACATGCTCGTCGATGCCGTCGCCCAGAAAGATGATCCGATCCTTGAGCAGGCGCGAATAGATGTCGTAGGCGCGCTCGCCGCCGGCGGTTTTTTCTATGACCGTCGGGATGAGGTACTGCGACCGGACGCTGAAGGGATTTTGCATACGGAATAATGAGTTCAGAAACAGTATAGCACAGGACCATTATTGAAAGGCCAAAAACAGAAAACCGCCCCGTGGCGGCTTTCTGGGTCACCCCCTTTCTTTAATTGTAAGTCATAAATGACCCTGCTACGACGTTTCCGACGGAGCTTCCGGAGGCAGAGCGTCCGGCGCCGACGGATTAGAAGGCGACGTTTCAGGTTCGGGTTGGGGGGCCGGTTCCGATGCTTCCGATGGGGCGGCTGGCGACGGTTCGGGAGTCGTTTCAGTGGCAGGTTCCGGAACCGGATCGTTAATAGGTTCCGTCGTAGGTTCCGATGCGGGCGCTGGCGGTTCGACGGCGGCGGGCGGAGCCAGCTGGCCATCGACGCCGACGATCCAGTAGACGAAGTTGATGTCTTGCGGCGCCGTGCCGGCAAACTTCACCATGAACGAACCGGCCTGCTTCTCTTCGATCCACCAGGCCGAGCCGGGGTTGCCCTCGAAGGTCACGACGATGAGTGAATCGGCGGCGATCTTGGGATTCAGGACGAGCTTGCCCGTAGCACCGGCGGTCACGGTTTCACGGCCGACCGTCTTTTCGGCGCCCTGGTTCTTGATCGCGTACTCCTGCGAAGTAACCTTCTCGGCCACGACTTCGCGGATGATGAGTTTGCCGCTCTCGTCGATCTGCCAGGCATCGTTCAGGCCTTTGAGGATGCGGACGTTGATGATGTCGCGGCCGGCCATGTCGAGATCGCCCTGGGCGGTGAGCGTCGACACGCTTCCGGCGCCGCTCGAAGCGTTCATGTCGGCGACCTCGCTGCCATTCCACCAGCCGAGGTTGATGAAAACCATGATCCGGCCATCCTCGTTCTGATCGAATGCGTTCAAAGCGAAACCTATGATCATGCCGTTCTGCGTCGCCTTCATACCGACGCCGGGCTTGGAAGAGGAGGTGATCGGATCGCCGATCTTGATGGCGCCGTTTTCTTTGGTCACGCGAACCAGGACGCGGCCGTTCAAAGCTACCGGCATCGGATGGTCGGAGTCGTTCAAGTTGTAACCGGCGCTGGTAAAGTCGCCGTAGTTGTTGGAGACGACGCCGACGAGCGTGTTCTGGTAAGCGCTGCCGCTCTTGAGCAGGCGCGGGACTTTGTCACCGTCTTTGGTGGTGATCATGATCTCCGAAGCGGTCACGATGTCACCGTAGACGACGTCTTGATCGACCGGGTATTGTTCGGCGTAGTCGGCGATCGGGGCGCCGGAGCAGTCACGGAGCTGGTACGCCGTGCCGCCGGTCGGCGAGGTGGCGCTGGCCAAGCTCGAACACACGGCGGTGGTACTGGCGGTGGTTCCGAGACCGACCGAGACGAGGCCGTTGGCATTGAAAGTACTCGAGGTGGAAATGGCTCCGTCGGAGGTGATCGATCCAAAACCTGATGCGTTACCTGCCGTGTCGATCGTCCAGCCGGACGAAGTAATAGTCACCGTCGGGGTGAAACCGTCGCCGCCGTCGGTGTTGCCGATGGTGATAAGGCCGTTGTAGCCGGCAGGGGTGCCGATATTGATGGCGGACGTTGACGATGATGTCAGATTGATGGCACCGCTGCTGATGGTCAGGCCGGCGGTGCCGGTGATGAGGCCATCAGCGCCGATGGTGCCGAAACCGGAGGCGTTGCCGGCGGTGTCGATCGTCCAGCCGGGCGAGGTGATGATCACGGTCGGAGTGCCGCCGTCGCCGCCGTCGGTGTTGCCGATGGTGATGGCGCCGTTACAGCCGCCGAGCGTACAGACCGACACAGCGGCGTTCGTGTTGTCGTTGAGGACGACCGTACCGCCGGAGACCGTAAGACCGCCGGTTGAAGTAATACGCCCCGAGGAATTGACGGTCGCGCCGGAGGTGTTAGTGAATGTACCGGTGATGCCCATGCTCCAACCAGTGGTCGTGATCGCAACCTCGGGTTGATCGCCATCTCCGGTATCTGCGTTGCCGATGGTGATGAGGCCGTTGTAGCCGGCAGGAGTACCGATATTAATGGCGGACGTGGACGATGACGTCAGATTGATGGCACCGCTGCTGATCGTGAGTCCAGCAGTGCCGGTGATGAGGCCGTCAGCGCCGATGGTACCGAAGCCGGAGGCGTTGCCGGCGGTGTCGATGGTCCAACCTGGAGAGGTGACGATGATGGTCGGAGTGCCGCCGTCGCCGCCGTCGGTGTTGCCGATGGTGATGGCGCCGTTATAGCCGGCAGGAGTGCCGATATTTACCGCGACCGTGCCCGTCGGCAAGAGGTTCACTGCGCCGGTGTTCGTGGTGATGCCGGAGTTGGCGGTAATCAAGCCGGACGACGTCACCGTTGCACCGGCAGAGTTTGCGAAAGCACCGGTGATGCCCATGGTCCAACCAGTGGTCGTGATCGCGACTTCAGGCTGATCGCCATCTCCGGTATCTGCGTTGCCGATGGTGATGAGGCCGTTGTAGCCGGCAGGAGTACCGATATTAATGGCGGACGTGGACGATGACGTCAGATTGATGGCACCGCTGCTGAT
>JACQSM010000028.1 GCA_016205965.1 Candidatus Uhrbacteria bacterium | reverse complement strand
CCAGAAGATCGACGTGGTTCCCGTCGTCGTGGCCAAGACGCCGGCATTTCCCGGCGACAAGGTCGGCCGCACGTATTACAAGTCCGTTATCCTGACGCACGTGGACAGCGGCATTAAGACGTTGCGGGATCTGAAGGGCAAGACTTTCGCGTTCGTCGCGCCGACGTCCACCTCGGGCGGCATTGCCCCGCGGTATCGCCTGCTTCAGGAAGGAATCAATCCGGAAAAGGATCTCGAGCGGATCGTCTACAGCGGAACCCACGAGGCTGTTTTCGTGGCCGTGAAAAACAAGAAGGTTCAAGCCGGCGCCATGGCCGATCATTACTTCCACCGCTACAAGTCGCGCGGTATGCTCGACTTCACGATGTATGACGAGCCGAATAACGTCCTCAAGGGCAGCGATATCCACATCGTTTCGGCCCAGAAAGTCCCGGGTACGCCGATGATCGCTCGCGGCAAGCTTGGATCGGAGTTCATCGGAAAAATCCGCGCGGCCTTCCTGTCGATACCGGTCGATACCATGGGCCGCATGAAATTCTGGGGAGAGACGTTGGGATTTGAGCCAATCACTCACCAGGATTACGTCGACGTGGGAGAGATGGAAAAGCTTTCCAGCGAGCTCAAGAAACAGAAGCCGAAGTAACAAGTTCGCCGTTCATCGCGCTCCAAGGGACTTCGGCCGGCTGCCTGGGCGGCCGGATCGAAGGTGTGCACGCCCACGGCGGCCATGCGGGGTTGCCGATAAAGGCGGGAATTTGAATCTGCGCGAAGGAGTTCGATGGTGACACAGGATCCGGCCAATTCCCGTCCCATGATCGGCCTGAAGGGTCTGACCAAGGCGTACGGCGGCGGAAAGCCGGCGCTTGCCGGCGTGTCCCTACAAATCGAGAAGGGCGAGTTCGCAGTCGTTTTCGGGCCAAGCGGCGTCGGCAAATCGACACTCCTGCGCTGCTTGAACTACCTGGTCACGCCGACATCAGGCGAAGTCGTTATCGACGGCCAGCGCATGGGCGCCCTTTCGGCGCGCGAGCTCCTCAAGGTGCGATCCAACATCGGCATGATCTTCCAGGAGTTCAACCTCATCAACAGGATGTCGACGCTGGTCAACGTGATGTGCGGGCGTCTTCACGGTCTCGGGTTCCTCCGGGCCTTGACCTACAGCTTTTCGCGCGAGGACCACGAGGCCGCCATCACCGCGCTGAATAGGGCCGGGCTCGACGACGAGGACCTTTACCACCGACGGGTGGACACGCTGAGCGGCGGCCAGAAGCAGCGGGTTGCGATCGCCCGCGTCCTCGTGCAGGAACCCAGAATCATTCTCGCCGATGAGCCGGTAGCCAGCCTCGATGTCAAGATTCAGCACACCATCATGCAGCTCGTGGCGGACATAGCGGCAAAGGACGGGATCACCGTCGTCATGAGTCTGCACCAACTAGATCTGGCGAAGCAGTATGCGACGCGGATCATCGGCTTGTCCGACGGAAAGATTGCGTTCGACGGCCCGCCTGACTCCCTGAGCGACGAAGTCGTCAACAAGGTATTCAAGATCGTCGACAACAAGGCGGTGACGGCCGATGCCTGACATCGGCGTCACCACCGCCGGAAGGATCAGGCGATCGCTCGCGAGGCGACAAAAGACGCGCCTGAACCAGCTGCTGATCCTCGCCAGCCTGGTCGTCGCGGGCGGGCTATGCGCCTGGGTGACCGAATTCAATTTTCCGAAATTGGTCGCCGGGTTTCCGGCGATCTACAAGTTGCTGAACCGCATGTTGCCGCCGGACGCGGAGATTCTCTACAGCCTCGGCAAGCCCACGATCGAGACCTTGCAGATGGCGCTGCTGGGCACCACCATTCCGATTTTTTTCGCGCTCCCGCTGGCGCTTCTCAGCGCCGTCAACACGGCGCCGAGCCGGGCAACCAGCGTCGCCATTCGCGTCGTGCTGAACGCCTTGCGCACGATACCCGAGCTGCTTTGGGCTCTGTTGCTGGTCTCCGCCGTCGGGCTGGGCACCTTCCCCGGCGTGATCGCGCTCATACTCCACACCACTGGAGGCTTAGGAAAATTCTATTACGAGGCGATCGAGGCCGTCGACCCGCGCAGCGTCGAGGCGATCAGGGCGACGGGCGCGGGGCGGCTCAAGGTGATCTGGTTCGGCATCATTCCGAGCTGCCTTCCCATCTTGATGTCCAGCACGCTCGCCTACTGGGACTACAACAACCGGGCGGCGACGATCCTGGGGCTCGTCGGGGCGGGCGGGATCGGCCTCGCCCTGACCCACGCCATCCAGGCCTTCAACTATCCGGCGGCGATAACCTGTCTAATCGTCATCATCGTCATCCTGACCGTCATCGATCGAATCAGCGCCGTCTTGCGGGCCCGAGTGATCTAGCATGAATGCCACACCCTCAAGCGTCGACAAGCCGAAGTCGCCGGTAAGGCCGCGGGTGACGCCGGTCCGGCTGGTCACGGCTGCGATCGTGATCGCCGTTTACTGGTGGTCGGTCGAGGGGACCGGGCTCAACATCGTCACTCTCATCGAAGGCCTTCCAAACTTCGGGGAAATGCTGCGGCAGATGTTCCCCCCGGATGTCGGTTACGCGGCGCGGCTTTGGGAACCCCTGGTCGAGACGCTGGCAATCGGCATCCTGGCGACCCTGATTGGCTCCGTCCTCGCCATTCCCATGGGATTCCTCGCCGCGGAGAACATCTCGCACGCGGCGATCTATTATCCGGCGCGGATGGTGCTGAACGTCCTCCGCGGCATCTCGGAACTCATCTGGGCGCTGTTGTTTGTCGTCGCCGTCGGACTCGGCCCGTTCGCGGGCGTTCTGGCGCTCGTCATATTTTCCATCGGCGTCCTGGGAAAGCTGATCGCCGAGGCCTTGGAGGCCGTGGAGCCCGGGCCCCTGGACGCCATGCGCGCGACTGGCGCCAGCCGCTGGAAAGTTTTCTTGTACGGCGCGTGGCCGCAGATCCTTCCACTCTATCTCAGCTACTGCCTTTATTGGTGGGACCACAATACGCGGCAGGCCACCATCCTCGGTTTCGTGGGCGCCGGGGGGCTCGGCTATTCGCTTTTCTTCTCCATCACGACATTCGAATTCGAAAAGGCGACCACCGCGATACTATCGATGATCCTGGTGATCACCGTCATCGATCGGTTTTGCCTTTATCTACGGAAAAAGATCATCTGACATTCTGGCCAGGGAGCGACTGATGCCTCGGAAATGGAAGCAACGGCCCGACGGATCGAACTGGGGCGATTTCGGGCCCGACGATCAACTCGGGCGCGTCAACCTGTTGACGCCCGAAAATACCCTGAAGGCGGCCCAGGAGGTGAGGGTCGGCCGACGGTTCTGCTTGAGCCTGCCTCTCGACATTCCCACCGACAACGCCCTCAACACCAAACGCCATCCACCCGAGTTCAAGGCGGTGATCCGCGACGGCCACATCGCCTTCAACCTGCCGCTGGCGAAGATCAATCCTCGCCTGACGGAGGTCAACTGCGATGAGGCGGTGCTCCTCTACATGCAGCACTCGACCCAGTGGGACGGCTTCGCCCACATGGGCTCGATGTTCGACGCCGACGGCGATGGCAATCCCGAACCCGTGTTCTACAACGGCCATGGCGTGCTGGACGGGGAAAAAGGAACGCCGCGCTTCGGCACTGTCGGGACCCACAATCTCGGAATGGAGCACTTGGCAAAGGCGTGCCTGCAGGGACGCGGGGTCATGATCGATCTCGCCGTCCATTTCGGGCGCGAGCACAAACCGGTCGGCTATGACGACCTGATGCGCATCATGGAGGCGGACGGCATCGAGGTCGAGGAAGGCGATCTTGTCTGCATGCACACCGGCTACATCGACGCCGTGTTGGAGCACGGCGGCACCATCCCCCGGGAAATGGTAAGGACAATATGTCCCGCATTCGACGGCTGGGACGACCGCCTGCTCCAGTGGATCACCGACAGTGGTTTGGTCGCGTTGATTGCCGACAACCGGGCGGTAGAGTTCGAGCACGGTGGCCCGAAGCCGGAGGTGCCACGCGGGCCGCTTTACACCATTCACGAGTTGTGCCTGTTCAAGCTCGGCATCCACCTGGGCGAGCTTTGGTACTTAACCGAGCTCGCCCAATGGCTGCGGGAAAACGGCCGCTACCGGTTCCTGTTGACGGCGCCGCCGCTACATCTTCCCGGCGCCGTCGGCTCGCCCGCAAATCCAATCGCCACCGTATGAACCGAGAACCATTTCAGTGCTATCAAATCAAACGAATTTTCCAGGCATCAAAACTGTGAAATATATTTGGTCACGGTCGCTCACAGCCGTGTTTGGAGAACCTGTAGGTATCCGCCAACCAAGCCGTCTGATGGGCCGGGCGTGACTCAATAACGCCCCGCTTCGGGGGGCACTTTAACTAAAACGGGCCAATCAGACCAATTCCATAAAACATGTTTTATGGAATTG
>JACQSM010000027.1 GCA_016205965.1 Candidatus Uhrbacteria bacterium | reverse complement strand
TGGTAGAGCATCTCCATGGTAAGGAGAAGGTCACCGGTTCAATCCCGGTCGTCGGCTCCACCGTTTCGTATACTGGACAGAAAAGGGGGCCTATGATAACGTCCCTTCGTTAACGGCAGCGCTATGTCCCAAGAAAATCTCATCAAATTGGAGTGCACCGAGTGCCATCGCGTGAACTACTTCTCCAAGAAGAACAAGAAGCTCAAGGGCCGCCTCGAGCTCAAGAAGTTCTGCGAGTGGTGCGAGTCGCACAAGTCTCACAAGGAGACCAAATGAACTTTTTCGGCCGTTTGGTTCGAAAACGCCCGGTTTTGGCCGGGCGTTTTCGTTGGCGATGCTATTTTTTGACTTCCGTTGCGCCCTTCTTGAGAGTGGCGAGCGACAGCGAGAAGATGGCGACGTAGAAGATGAGGCCGTAGGCGCAGGTCGGCAGGCCGAGGCTGTACCGCGTCGTGCCGCCCGCGAGCCAATACTGGATCTCCTGCAGCACGTAGAAGCCGGCGAAGAGGATGCCGAGAAAGGAAATGGCGGCTTCGATCTTGGCGGCGTCGGCGCGCAATTTTCCCATGAGCGCCGCCAGGGCGACCACGAACATCGCCAGGTACATGCCGAAGCCGTACCAGCAGGCCGGATAGCCGAGGAAGTACGGGCAGGCTTCGTTGAAGGCGCAGGTTTTGGTGAAGAGTTTGATGCCGCCCAGGTAACCGGCGAAGAGCGTGCCGCCGAAGGACAGGCCGGTGACGATTTTCAGGTAGAGCGTTCGGTGCATAGTCGAGTCATTATTGCGCCACGCCGTTCGTCGCCGACGATTCCTTCGGCATGACCGTCAGCGCCAGCCAGACGTAGGCCAGGGCCGCCTGCACCCAGAACATGACGACGTTGCTGCCTTTGGTTCCCGGGCCCGTCCAACCGGCGGCCAGATAGAAGTTGGCGTTCATGAGCAGGCCGCCCAGGAGCGCGACGAGTACCGCGTTTCTCGCTTGTCGAACGGTCCGTTCGTTCTTGCTCAAGAGGATGGCGATGCCGCCGGCGGCCAGCGCCAGGCTGACGGCGATCTGGCTCCACTCGACGGCATAAGCGAACGTTTTCGCGTTATCCATGGCGGCGCCCTCAAGGAACGACTTGTACCACGGGAACGGATTTTTGCTGGCGAAGGCGCCGAGCGTTTTTTCGATATTGCCGACGAAGTCCGGAGAGGCGAGCTTCTCCCAGCCGGCCGACCACCATTCGTAGGCGATGGTCAGTTGGACGGCGACAAGACCGACCAAGTACAGCGTTTCGCGTTTGAGAGGTTCGCCCGGCGCCCGCATGCCCAGGGCGGCGTGCAGCCTGCAGGAAGCGTCGAACGCTTCCCAGACGCACAGAAGGCCGAAGACCGCGACCGCCAGGCGCGCCAGCGGATGCGCGAAGAGGACGGCGGCGGCAAAAAACGCGAAGAGACCGAGGGAGAGGCGCACGAGACGTTCGAAGGCGCCGAGATCGGGTTTCATAAGCGGTGGGTTTATCCGACGAGGTTAACCGGTTTTCCGGCCGCGAAACCGGCGATCGTTTCGATGGTGGTGGACAGGATCCGTTCCACCGCCTCGCGGCTGTTGAACGCGATATGCGGCGTGAGGATGACATCGTTCCGGGCGATGAGCATGTGGTTTCTGACGATGGTGCCGAGATCGCATTTCTTCGGAAAGTCCTTGGTCATGAGCTCGGCCTCCTCTTTGATGAAGCATTCTTCTTCGAGCACGTCGAGTCCGGCGCCGGAAAGAACGCCCGCTTCCAGGGCCTGCAGCAGCGCCTTGGTGTCGATCAGCGCCCCGCGGGCGGTGTTGACCAAGATCGCCCCGCGCTTCACGTGCCGGAGCGTCTTTTCATCGATCAGATGGTGCGTAGCCGGCATGTAGGGCGCATGCAGGCTGATGACGTCGGATGCCGCCAGAAGTTCCTCGAGTCCGGCGTAATCGAAGCCGATCTCCTTCGCCAATTCGGCTTTGGGAAAAGGATCGTTGATGAGCACGCGCATCTCGAATCCTTTGGCGATGCGGGCGACGTTCATGCCGATCTTGCCGCCGCCGACGATGCCGATCGTCTTTCCGAAGAGATCGAATCCCTGGAGGCCGTGATAATCGAAGTTCGCTTTTTCGGTCCGTTCGTAGGCCAAGAATATCTTGCGCGAAAGCGCCAGGATCAGCGCGAAGGCATGCTCGGCGACGGTCCGTTCGCCATAGGCCGCCACCCGCGCCACCGCGATCCCGCGTTCTTTGCAGGCGGCGACGTCGATATGGTCGTAGCCCATCGAGCGCGTCGTTACGAGCTTGAGTTTGGGCAAGGCCGCCAATGTCTCGCGGTCGACTTTCGAATAGATGAAGACCGACACCGCGTCGGCATCGGCGGCCATGGCCGCCGTGCCGGCATCGAGCGTCTGCGTATGGAATGCAAGATCGTGGCCGGAGAGTTCGCGTGAAAGTCGCTCTTTTTCCCAATCCTCGACCTCGAAAAAGACGACGCGCATACGCGCTAGGACAGCCATTCCTTGGCCGTCTTCGGCAGGCCCCTCATGTAGAGCAGCGCCAGCGGCACGCCCACGTTGGTCCACCTTTCAACGAAGTCCCAGATCGGATCGCCGGCGATCGGTCGGGCGATGGCCGTGGCCAGTCCCCAGAGCGCGCCCCAGGCGAGCAGGATACGCACGGGCTTGAAGAGCACGATAAGAGCGATGAGGATGTCGGACGCGCCGATGGCCTGCATCAGGGTCTTGGCAGTCTGGCCGCCGATGCCGGTCATGGCCGCGAGCATCTCGAGGAACCTCGGTTTCAGCTGCCAAGCGAAGACGCCGTGGCCGAGAAATTCGCCGAACATGGCCACGCGCAAGATCATTTCGACTTTCGACGCTTCCTGGGGTGAAAGCTGACGCGACATACTTCGTTTCCGTTAAGAATATGAAAATATGGAGATTCGTGGCGACCGACGCCGGGTTTTGCTTCATGCGGTTCGGTTCATGGCGAGGGCGGCGGGAATCCTCATCCCTCGTGCCGCAACGAGGCGTTATTCGATCGCCTCGCCGATTTTATAGTTGAAGAAGAAGGCGTCGGGCACGTCGTCGATCATCTTGTTCCAGTCTGCGCCGTAGAGCCGCTTGGCCGATGCTTCGCTTTTGACCCAGCGCAGGTTGCCGTCGCGGGCGATGGCGTAGACCTTGGGATCGGTCTGGATCTTCACCATTCTCACGCCGGGCTTATAGGCGACGTTGCCGCCGATCGGCACTTTAGCCATCTCCTCGGGCGTGATGACCTTCACGCCCGTGAAGTCGGAGAACCAGCTGGAGTAGACGTGCGGATTGGGAAAGACGTAGCGTCTGCCGTCCTTGCCGCAATAGTAGACGGCCCTGTCGTCCGAGGACTTGATCAGGCTGCCGCCGACGCAGGGCAGTTTCTTGTCGGGCGGCGGGGGCAGAATACGCTTGTCAACGTCGATGGTCGGCGTCGCCGCTTCGGCGCCGCCGGCGCTATAGCTGCCGGAGACGTACGGATCGGCGGCAGGCGCCGCCTTTTCGGCGTCGGAATACCCGACGGGATCGTTAGAACCCGGGGGGAAGGTCGAGGTCGTGTCGGTGAAAGATCTTCCCGCGGGCGGCATTGCTGCCGACGTCGGTGAAGCCGTCGGTGGCGCCGGTTCGATAGCCGGTGCAGAAGGTGCTGGTG